>JBHELS010000245.1:0-3434 GCA_046263015.1 Burkholderiales bacterium
GGCCGCGCATCGACGCGCCCGGCGCGGTGCCGCTTTCGGAGTTGAAAAAGGATCGCATGGCATGACTCATGAGCTCATCAAGGTGGAGGACCGGGGCCGTGTCGGCCTCATCACGCTCAACCGGCCGAAGCAGCTGAACGCGCTCAGCCCGGAGCTGATGAAGGAGGTGGGCGCGGCGCTGCAGGCGTTTGATGCACGCGAGGACATTGGCGCCATCGTCGTCACCGGTAACGAGAAAGCGTTCGCCGCCGGCGCGGACATCGCGGTGATGAAGGACTACAGCTACATGGACGCCTTTCTCTCCGACTACATCACGCGCGACTGGGAGCACATTCGGCGCATTCGCAAGCCGGTGATCGCCGCAGTCGCCGGCTACGCCCTCGGCGGCGGCAATGAGCTCGCCATGATGTGCGATATCGTCATCGCCGCCGAGAATGCGCGTTTCGGGCAGCCGGAAGTGAATCTCGGCGTCATGCCCGGCGCGGGCGGCACGCAGCGTCTGCCGCGCGCGGTCGGCAAGGCGAAAGCGATGGACCTCTGCCTCACCGCGCGCATGATGGACGCGCAGGAAGCCGAGCGCGCCGGCCTCGTCTCGCGCGTCGTGCCGATCGAGAAGCTGATGGACGAGGCCATGGCCGTCGCCGAGAAAATCGCCGGCTACTCGCTGCCGGTCGTGATGATGATCAAGGAGTCGATCAACCGCGCCTACGAGAGCACCCTCTCCGAGGGCATCCTCTTCGAGCGGCGGCTTTTCCATTCGCAGTTCGCGCTCGCCGACCAGAAGGAAGGCATGTCCGCCTTCCTCGAAAAGCGCAAGCCCACCTTCAAGCACCGCTGAATTCGGGGTCAGGGCCGTAATTATTTGCGCCCGCCGCCGGCGAGCGCATACACGAGCTGAATAATTACGGCCCTGACCCCGAATTCCGCCGTCTACGTCCTTCTTGCGGCCCACATCCTGTCGATGCTGGGCTTCTCGACGTATGCGGCGCTGCTGCCTGAGCTGCGCGACGCGTGGCACATGTCGAACGCCGAGGCGGGCGTGGTGAGCGGCATGTTCTTCGCCGGCTATATCGGCACCGTGTCGCTCTGGACGTCGCTCACCGATCGCGTCGATGCGCGCAAGGTGTATTTCGGCGGCAGCCTCTGCACGGCGCTCGCGAGCGCCGGCTTCGGGCTCCTCGCGCAAGGCTTCGCGAGCGCGCTCGTCTTCCAGGTCCTGCTCGGCATCGGCATCGCCGCGACCTACATGCCGGGCCTGCGGCTTCTCTCCGATCGCATCGGCGGACCGAAGCAGAGTCGCTATGTCGCGTTCTACACGTCGTTCTTCGGCATCGGCACCGCGCTCTCGCTCGCGATGGCGGGATTCATCGCGCCCGCGTACGGCTGGCGCGCGGCGTTCATCGCGAGCGCCATCGGCCCGCTCCTCGCCGGCGTTTTGGTGCTTGCGCTCATCGAGCGCATGGCGCCGCGCGGCGGCGGCGCGATATCCGCCGCGACGCTCTTTCCGATCGCCGCCTGGCGCCGGGTGCTCGCCGATCGCGCTGCCGCCGGCTACACCGCCGGCTATGCCGCGCATTGCCTCGAGCTTTTCGGCTCGCGCGGCTGGATGGTGGCGTATCTCGCGTACGCCGCGCAAAAAGGCGCGAGTTTCCCCTGGGCCGGACCGTCGATCGCCGCGGTCGTCAATCTGCTCGCGGTGCCGGCGTCGATCGTCGGCAATGAAATCGCGCTGCGCATCGGCCGGCGGCGCTGGATCCTCCTCGTCATGGCGGCCTCCGGCTCGAGCGGCATCGTGCTCGCGGCGCTTGCCGCCTCGCCCTGGCCGCTCGTGCTCGCCATCCTCATCGCCTACTCGATGCTCGTGATGGCCGAATCGGGGACCTTGACCGCGGGACTCGTGGCCGCGGCGCCCGCCGATTTACGCGGCGCCGCGATGGGCCTTTATTCGCTCGCGGGCTTCGCCGGCGGACTCGCCGGACCGGTCATCTTCGGCGCCGCGCTCGACATCGCGGGCGGCGCCGGCTCGAGCGGCGCCTGGATCGCCGCCTATGCGGCCATCGGCGCGGGATGCCTCGCGGCGCCAATCGTCGCTAGAATCGGCGCACACCCGCCCCGCTAGGAGGAGAGCGATGGAGCGCATCTGGCTGAAGAGCTATCCGCCCGGCGTGCCCGCCGATATCGACACCCATCAGTACCGCTCGCTCGTCGAGCTCTTCGAGAAGAGCATTCGCGAGTACCACGACCGTCCGGCGTTCACGAGCATGGGGAAGTCGATCACCTTCGGCGAGCTCGATCGCCTGGCGCGCGATTTCGGCGCCTGGCTGCAGGCGAAAGGGCTGCCGAAGGGCGCTCGCGTCGCGATCATGATGCCGAACTGCCTGCAGTACCCGATCGCGATGTTCGGCACGCTGCGCGCGGGCTGCGTGGTGGTGAACGTGAATCCGCTCTACACCGCGCGCGAGCTCGAGCACCAGGTGAACGATGCCGGTGCCGAAGTGATCGTCATCCTGGAGAACTTCGCCCACGTCCTCGAGCAGGTGCGCGCTCGCACGCCGCTGAAGCACATCGTCATCACATCACTCGGCGAGATGCTGGGCCTGAAGGGCCTGCTCGTGAATCTCGTGGTGCGCAAGGTGAAGAAAATGGTCCCGGCCTATAACCTTCCGGGCGCCGTAAGCTTCAAGCAGGCGCTCGCCGAGGGCTCGGGCGCGAAGCTCGTCACGCCGCTCCTCGGCCGCGACGATCTCGCATTCCTGCAGTACACCGGCGGCACGACCGGCGTATCGAAGGGCGCGATGCTGCTTCATCGCAACGTGATTGCCGCGCTCCTGCAGTACAAAACCTGGCTGGCCTCCGCGGTCAGCGGCGGCGAGCGGCCGGTGATCATCACCGCGCTGCCGCTCTACCACATCTTCTCGCTCACGGTGAACTGCCTCAACATGATGGTGGTCGGCGGCGAGAACATCCTCATCACCAATCCGCGCGACATCCCCGGCTTCGTGAGCGAGCTGGCGAAATACAAGTTCACCATGATCAGCGGCGTCAACACGCTCTTCAATGCGCTGCTCAACAACCCCGACTTCGCCAAGCTCGACTTCTCGCACCTGCGCTTTGCGCTGGGCGGCGGCATGGCGGTGCAGAAGGTGGTGGCCGATCGCTGGAAGCAGGTCACCGGCACCACCCTCATCGAGGGCTATGGCCTTACTGAGACGGCGCCCGCGGCGACCGCCAATCCGCTCGACCTCACCGAGTACTCGGGCTCGATCGGCGTGCCGATGCCTTCCACCGAGATCGAGATCCGCGACGACAACGATCGGCCGCTCGCGCTCGGCGAAGCGGGTGAGATCTTCATCCGCGGCCCGCAGGTGATGGCGGGCTACTGGCAGCGGCCCGACGAGACGGAGAAGGTGCTCGGCGCGGACGGGTTCCTCCAC
>JBHELS010000246.1:0-5250 GCA_046263015.1 Burkholderiales bacterium
GCGCCGTCCAGCGCGGCCGCCGGCAGGGATATGAAAAAGGCCGCGACGAAGGCGGCCTTTGTCAGCGCACGTCGCACGTTACATCTTCTTGTCGGCCATCAGCGCCGGCTCGTCCTTTTTCTTGTCATTGCCCGGGATGAAGGGGCTCCACGGCTGCGCCTTGACCGGGCCCTTGGTCTTCCAGACGACGTTGAACTGGCCGTCGGCCTTCACTTCGCCGATGAACACCGCCTTGTGCAGGTGGTGGTTCTTCTCGTCCATCTTCGACAGGATTCCCGAGGGCGCCTTGAAGGTCTGGCCAGCCATCGCCGCCGTCACCTTCTCGACGTCGAAGCTCTTCGCCTTCTCGACCGCCTGCTTCCACATGTACACGCCGATGTAGGTGGCTTCCATCGGGTCGTTGGTCAGCGGCTTGTCCTTGTGGCCGGCGATGTTCTTCGCCTTGGCATAAGCGGCCCACTTCTTGATGAAGCCCTCGTTCTCCGGGTTCTTGATCGACTGGAAGTAGTTCCACGCCGCGAGATGGCCCACCAGCGGCTTGGTGTCGACACCGCGCAGCTCTTCTTCACCGACCGAGAACGCGACCACCGGCACATCGGTCGCCTTCAGGCCCTGGTTGCCGAGCTCCTTGTAGAAGGGCACGTTGGAATCGCCGTTGATGGTGGACACCACGGCGGTCTTGCCCCCCGCCGAGAACTTCTTGATGTTGGCGACGATCGTCTGGTAGTCGCTGTGGCCGAAGGGCGTGTAGACCTCGTCGATGTCCTTTTCCGCGACACCCTTCGACTTGAGGAACGCGCGCAGGATCTTGTTGGTCGTGCGCGGGTAGACATAGTCGGTGCCGAGCAGCACCCAGCGCTTGGCGCCGCCGCCGTCCTTCGACATCAGGTATTCCACCGCCGGGATCGCCTGCTGGTTCGGCGCGGCGCCGGTATAGAAAACGTTCTTCGAGATCTCTTCGCCCTCATACTGCACCGGATAGAAGAGCAGGCCGTTTGTCTCCTCGAACACCGGCAGCACCGATTTGCGCGACACCGAGGTCCAGCAGCCGAACACCACGGCAACCTTGTCCTGCGTGATCAGCTGGCGCGCCTTCTCCGCGAAGAGCGGCCAATTGGACGCCGGGTCGACGACGACGGGCTCGAGCATGGCGCCCATCACGCCGCCGGCGGCGTTGATCTCTTCGATCGCCATCAGCACGGTGTCCTTGAGGACCGTCTCGCTGATCGCCATCGTGCCCGATAGCGAATGCAGGACTCCAACCTTGACTGTTTTCTGCTGCGCGAACGCCGGCGATGCGCCGATGGCCGCGATCGACACAGCGAGCGTTAGGGCCTTGATTAAGGAACGACGTTTCATGAGCTCTCCCTGGAAGAAGTTACGTCGCAGTCCTATCGCACGGACCATGCCACGGCCCTCCAACGGGCCAAGACTCTGTTCCATCTGGAATTTGTAGAAAGCACAGCATTCGCCGCGCGCACGCGCGCAGTGCGCCGCACTAAACGGAGGCTCGCTCTTGGAGCAGCGCGAGCAGAGATGCAGTGCTCGCGATAGTCGAGCGCAGCAGAGCTCGAACCACCAACCACGAGCACGCGGCAATGCTCGCGCACTTCGCCCTCCGAGCCGTGCATCTCATCGTAGATCGAAACGGGTTTTCCCCTCGGAACCGCGCAATGAGCTGCACCACCCGTGCAACGTCCTTTCCAACCGTGCTGCCGCCGGCAGGCGCGTGCTAACGGTGCATGGACGGATTGCCCGCCCCAGCCGAGTGCAGGATCATTTGCGCTCATCACTCGCTTTAGTATTTCGAGCGCGAGCGCGCAGCGCGGCCCGCCATGCTGGTGGCCATGCGAAAGCTCATGTCCCTCGCGCTCCAGGGCGGCGGGTCGCACGGCGCGTTCACCGCCGGCGTGCTCGATCGGCTGCTCGAGGACGAGCGCATCTTGTTCGACGGCATCACGGGCGCAAGCGCCGGTGCGATCAACGCCGTGCTCGTCGCGCAGGGGCTTGTCGAGGGCGGCAGCGCGGGGGCGCGCGCGGCGCTGCAGGAGTTCTGGCACACGCTCGGGCAGTCGCCGAGCGCGCCGGTGGAGACGCTCGTCGCGTTGACCCGCTTTCTCGCCCCGCAGCAGCTCAATCCCCTCAACCTGAATCCGCTGCGCAAGCTCCTCAGCGAGCGGGTCGACTTCGAACGCCTGCGCCGCGCAAGCCCGGTGCGCCTGTTCGTGTCGGCGACTGACGTCGCGAGCGGCATGCCGCGCATCTTCGGCACGCGCGAGCTCTCGCTCGACGTGGTGCTCGCCTCGGCCTGCCTGCCTTCACTCAACCAGGCGGTGCAGATCGAGGGCGTCGCCTATTGGGATGGCGGGCTGACCGCCAACCCGCCCGTGAGGCCGCTCATCTACCAGTGCGACGCGGCCGACGTGCTGGTCGTGCTCCTGCAGCCGCAGCACGCGGCCATCCCCACCACGGCGGACCGGATCTGGGCGCGAGTGAATGAGATCGGCTTCAGCTCGACCCTGCATTGCGAGATCCAGGGCCTCGCGCTCGCCAAGCAGGCCGCCGAGCAGCGCGCCTTCGCCGTCGGCCGCCTCGAGCGTCGGCTGCGGCGGCTGAATCTCCATGCCATCGGCCCGACCGAGCCGATGAGCACGATGGATGGCATGAGCCGCCTGAAAACCGACGCCGCGTTCCTGCGGCTGCTAGTGCGCGAAGGCCGCTTTCAGGCCGAAGCTTGGCTGGAAGCGCATTTCCCCAGCGTCGGCGTGCGCTCGACCATGCCCTTCGGCCGCCACCTGCGGCCGGCGGCGGCCTAACCCAGCGCCTTGCGCAGCCGCGCTACGCCGCCGGCGAGCTTCTCCTCATCGGCCGCGAAGCAGCGGTTTGTAGATCAGCACCGTCGCCACTAGCAATGCCAGCAAGGCGAGCCTTGCCGAGGCAGGGTCGGGGCTTATGCGAAACGAACGCGGCTTGGCCCCAATCGGATACAAATCGCGGCCAGAAGATCCGACTACCAAACCGCGCTTGGAGAATTTCAGCCTACGTGCCCTGTGTTCTGCTTCGGGCGCGGCCTTCATAGGAGAAATGCGTTTTTGTACCCGGTAACGCTTTGACGAATCGGCGTGTTCTCCACAGATCGGAGAATGCGCCGGTTCGCAGGTGACTGGTTGGCGGAGTGAGAGAGATTCGAACTCTCGATACGGGTTTAAGCCCGTATAACGCCTTAGCAGGGCGCCCCCTTCGGCCACTCGGGCATCACTCCGGAGGAAGCGGCATTCTACAAAACAAAACCGGGGCGTGAGCCCCGGTTTTGTTTTCTGCGGGTGATGCGGGCGGGCTAGGACTTCTTGTCCATCGCGCTTTTCTTGTCGCCGCCCTTCTTCGCCGCGCCGCCGCTCTTGCCGATGTCGCCGCACGACACGTAGGTCTTGATGTCTTCCTTGCTCTTGTGGACGTTGATCGCCATCTTGCCGCCCATCAAGGCGTCGAGGCCCACGGGGACAACGGTACTCGACTTGCCGTCGACCACGTTCTCGAGCCCGTACTTCGGCTTCGGATCGAGCTGCGCGCAGCTTCCCTCGTGGATGTGCGCGGGCTGCGGCGTGCCTTTCGGCCCGCCCTTAAGCGTGACTTCGACGCGCGTCTTGTCCGCCCCTTCCGCGGTGAGGCGAGCCCTGCCCGCTTCGCCGGACTTGTTCAGGGCGCGCATTGTCACGTTGACACTCTTGCCCGCGGATTTCTTGTCGCTTTTCTTCGAGTCCTGCGCGAACGCGACGCCGCTCGCGAGCGCGACGGCGATCACGCCGACCAGCCATTGTTGCTGCATGGAACCTCCTCTATTGATAGTGGGTAACGTCTTGCTGCGGCCAGTTTACGCCGCGAAATGTGACACACGCGAAACAGCCGCGGTACACCCCTTGCAGGAGCTGCGGCGATGCCTGGCGGATCGACCAAGACTGTCCACGCCGCCCTCGCGGCCAACCTGCTTATTGCGCTGACGAAGTTCGTCGCCGCCGCCTTCACGGGGAGCTCGGCGATGTGGTCGGAAGGCGTGCACTCGGTCGTCGACAGCGGCAACCAGGCATTGCTCCTCTACGGCATGCGCCGCGCGAAGCGCCCGCCCGATGCGCGCTTCCCGTTCGGCTACGGCAAGGAGGTCTACTTCTGGAGCTTCGTCGTCGCGCTGCTCGTTTTTGCCACCGGCGCCGGAGTTTCGTTCTATGAAGGCTGGCGCCACTTGCGCGAGCCGGGCGAGCTCGAAAGGCCGCTCATCAACTACGCGGTGCTCGCCATTTCGATCGCGGTGGAGGGAAGTTCATGGCTCGTCGCCTACCGCCAGTTCGACCGCATGCGCGGCGAGCGCGGCGTCGTCGAGCAAGTGCGCCGCGGCAAGGACCCCACCGTGATCGCGGTGCTCTTCGAAGACAGCGCCGCGCTCCTTGGCCTGCTGGTGGCGTTTGCCGGCGTCGCGCTCTACCACTACACCGGCAACGCCGTCTTCGATGCCGCGGCTTCGTTGGTGATCGGGCTGATCCTCGCCACCACGGCCTTCTGGCTCGCCCTGGAGACCAAGGGGCTGCTGATCGGCGAGAGCGCCAATCGCGAGGTGGTGGCCCAGATCGAGCGCCTCGCGCGCCGCTATCCCGAGGTCGAGCGCGTGAACGACGTGCTGACGATGCACGTCGGTCCGGACTATATCCTCGCCGCCATCAGCCTCAACATCGCCTGCGACGTGCCGAGGAGCCGTGCGCACGCCGTGATGGACGAGCTCGACGAGACGGTCAAGAAGGCCGATCCGCGCCTGAAGCGCGTCTTCATCGAGTCGATGAACGTCTGCCCGTAGCGCTGACGCACGGCACCAATTACAAGCCGGCGCTCGCGCCTGGCCGGAATTGCACGCCGGGGCGCAGCGCCCGCGATCCGGGCGACAGCTCCATAGGATCACGTCGCTTCATCCGCCTGGAGACTGGCAGCCGTTACGGCGATGCGCACAATCAATGTGCGATGTTCAAGGTAGCGTATTTCGCTTTCATCGCTGCGCTGGTCGCGGCGCCGGTGCACCTCGTGGTGGGCAACCCACAGACCCGCGTCGTGGTGCTCGGGCTCCTCATCCTCACGGCGCTCTTTACCGCCATCGGCATCCAGCGCCGCCCCTGAGGAGTTCGGGCTCCGTCCCCGAACTTCAGGCCTGATCGAGCTCGAACGCCTTGTGCAGCACGCGCACGGCGAGCTCGGTGTACTTCTCCTCGA
>JBHELS010000247.1:0-19860 GCA_046263015.1 Burkholderiales bacterium
AAGCGCGTCATCGAGGTCTATGCGAAATGCGTATGGTTGAACCCCGAGCCGGAAGAGATCTGGAACTACCGCCAGTCGATCGGCATCGTGAAGGAGCTGATGAACGGCCGCATGTTCCCGACCACGCTCGAAGGCCTCGAGCGAGCGATGAAACTGCTCGCCAAATAGTGAAGCGCCGGGCGAAACCCGGTCCCGTCGGCGCCGCGGAAAACGTGCTGGGGCTCGTCCACGTGCTCTCGAGCCTGATCGGCCGGGCCTTCTACGGCGAGATCGCAGTGCGCCACCGCATTTCGCTGCCGGAATGGCGCGTGCTCATCACGCTCGCGAACCGCCCCGGGACGAGCGGCGCCGAGATCGTCGAGCGCTGGGCGATGCAACCGATGATGGCGAGCCGCGCCATCCGCCAGCTCAAGCGCCGCGGCTGGATCGAGCGCAAGGTAAAGGCGCAGGACCGCCGAAGCTACGCCCTCTGGCTCACCGAGCGCGGCAGCGCCGCCCTGCGCCGCGCCGGCCCGCACGCCGGCCGCCGCTACCAGCAGCTCGTCGGCACGCTGTCGGGACGCGAGCTCGCCGCGCTGCAGCGGGCGCTTCTGAAGCTGACCGTGCGCGCGAAGCAGCTTGCGGAGGGTCGCGGCCGCTAGTATCGTTTGTTATCAATTCCGCCGGGGAGCCGTGCATGGCCAAGGGGTACGAAAGCATCGAGCTGCAGGTCAAGGACGGCGTCGCAACGATCCGCTTCAATCTTCCTCAGTACGGCAATGCGCTGCATCTCAAGGGCGTGCAGGAGACGCTCGAGGCGCTGCATCAAGCGGAGGCGGACGAGAACGTCGGGGCGGTCGTCCTCACAGGGCGTGGCAAGGCGTTCTGCTCCGGGTTCAACCTGAAGGAAATCCCGGCCGATCGCGACATCGACAAGATGAGCGCGCATTTCCGCGTGCTCGCACTCTGGTGGCACCAGGTGCTGCATCTCATCACGCGCATTCGCAAGCCGGTGCTCGCCGCTGTGAACGGCGTTGCCGCCGGCTCGGGCCTCGGCATGACGCTCTGCGCCGACATGGCGGTGTGCAAGTCGAGCGCGCGCTTCCTTCCGGCGTGGCACACCATCGGGCTCGCGAACGACGCAACCACCAGCTACTCGCTCGTCAAGATCGTCGGCTTTCGCCGGGCGATGGAATGGATGATGACGAACCGCACGGTGAGCGCCGAGGAAGCGCTCGAGATGCAGCTCGTCAATCGCGTCTACGACGAGGCCTCGTTCGATCGCAACGTCGAATCGATCGCTAAACAGCTCGCCGATGGGCCGACGCACCTGCAGGCGATGGCGAAGGAAGGCTTCCACACGGGATGGCGCCGGTCCATCGAGGAAGCGACCGAATTCGAGATCCAGAACGTGATGCAGTCGGTGAAGCACCCGTACTTCGCGGAGAGCCTGAAGAAGTTCCTCGCGGGTGAGCGCAAGAGCAGTGAGGCGCAGGTGACGCTTCCCGACTAAGTGCACACCGCCTACGACCTGGTGTGGCTCGCCGCGCAACGCGCGCCGCGGCACGTTGCCCTGGTCGACGATCGCACCGAGCGGCGTTACACCTATGCTGAGCTGATCGCTCAGGTCGACGCACTAGCCGCCGGCCTCGCCGCACAGGGCATCGGCGCGAGGAGCCGCGTCGCCACCGCGCTGCCGAATTTACTCGAGCATTGCATGCTGCTCCTCGCGCTGCAGCGCCTGGGCGCGGTGCCGGCGCTGATGAATTTCCGGCTGCCGCCGGCAGAGCTCGCCAAGCTAATGCAGCAGGGTGAGATGGCGGCTGCGGTGGTACGCGATGACGCGGCGACCGTGCAAAGCCTGCGCGGCGTGCTCGGCGAGCGCGTTCGCTTCTACAGCGCCGGCGGGACCGGCACCGCGGCGCCCGACATCATGGGCTTCAGCGCGGATCCGGCGAAGCTCTCCAGCCGGCCGATGCTCGCGCCCGACGAACCGGCGTTCATCTTCTATACGTCCGGCACGACCGGACTGCCGAAAGGCGCGGTGATCCCGCATCGCACGACCGAGCATCGGATCACGTTCCTTTCAACCGAGGGCGGGCTCCTCCACGGCGGGCACAACCGCGCGCTCGGCATGGTGCCGCTCAGCCATGCCATCGGCTTCTATTGCGTGTTCCTCGCCACGCTCGCCTATGGCGGCACCTATTTCGTCATGTCGGCGTTCAATCCGCTCGCCGCGCTCGATCTCGTCGAGCGCCACCGCATCACCTACCTTTTTGCCGTGCCGACGCTTTTCGGCGCCATGGTTTCGGTGCCGCCGTACCGCCCGGAACGCATGGCATCGCTCGAGCTCGTGATGCACGGCGGCGCGCCGATCCAGCCCGAGCTCCTCGCGCGCCTTGCGCGCGAGTGGCCGGCGAAGATCCGCCATATCTATGGCACCACGGAGATCATGTCGCCGCTTTCGTTTCGCGATCCGGTGGGACAGCCGACTCGATTGCGCACCAACTACGGCTCGCACACGCGCGTCGTGCGGCCGGGCGGCGGCCCCGACCAGCAGGTCGGCCCCGGAGAAGCGGGCGAGCTGATCGTCGAAGCAAACCCGAACCTCGCCTTCCAGGGCTATCTCAACCGGCCGGAGGCGACGGCGGAGAAGCTCCGCCACGGTTGGTATTACACGGGCGACGTTTGCATCCTGCGCGAGGACGGCGACGTCGAACTGGTCGGCCGTCTCGACGATGTCATCCGCAGTGGCGGCGAGAGCGTCTATCCGGAGGAAGTCGAGGCGGTGCTCGCCGCGCATGGGTCGGTGCGCGAAGCGTGCGTGCTCGGCGTGCCCGACTCGAAATGGGGCGAGATGGTTGTCGCCTGCGTGGTGCTCGCGCCGGGCGCGTCCAACTGCCGCACGCTCGACGCGCATTGCACCTCGAGCGCGCTAGCTCGCTTTAAACGCCCGCGCGCTTACCTGCGCGTCGAGGGCCTCACGCGCAACGCGGCGAACAAGGTCCTGCGACGCGAAATGCGCGAAGCGGTCCTGCGGGCGCGGGACGCACGCGATGCGAATTTTCTCGAACTCTAAGCGGCCGGTTCACCTCGGGTGCTTTCCCCTCGAGCGGCTGCCGCGTGCAAGCGTGAGCGATGCCGAATTCGCCGCACTGAAAGCGGCCGAGCGAGCGGCGAGCCTGCCCGACAACGCGCTCGCGCGCATCTGCCGCGATTACTGCGCTATCTACGAGCGGTTCCGTGTCGCAGCGCCGGTCGCCGAGCGCGCACCGTATACCGATTCCCCGGTCGAGCGGGCAAACGAGCTGAAATCGATGGCGCTTTTCTTCGACGCCACGCTCGCCGGCACCTGCGCCGTTCCGGCCTTAGCGCGGAAGGGCGCGCACCGTGCAGACGAAACCCATGCCGCGGTGGTGCTCGTCGAATACAACGATGCAGTGGAGCCCGACAATCCGGTGCACGACCTCATCAAGGGGAGCGACGGCGCCGCGGCCAAGCTTCGCGCCACCGAGGTCGCGGTGATGCTCGCGCAGTTCATCCGCCAGCTCGGGTTTGCCGCCACGGCGCACACCCCTTACGTGAGCGACATTTCGCTCGCCGTCCTCGCGCGCGCGGCCGGCCTCGTGCGGCAAGATCTCTCCGCACCCTTCGTTGGTTCTCGCTTCGCTCTCGCGGCCGTGACGACGGAGCTCGAAATCGAGGCCGACGCGCCGCTCGGCGACCGGCCGTTTTTGGAAGGCGGCGCCGCATGGTGGCTCGGCGTCGGCGGCACCGAGACGTGGTGGAACCGGGCTGCGACGCGCAAGCGTCCCGGCGAGTGGAGCCGCTATCCGATGGAAAACGTACGGCGAGTCGATGCCGCGACGACCCTCATCGTAGAGGATGAGGTACCGCGCATGCCCAAGCGCAGCAACGGCTTCTACCGCGGCAAGAAGGGCGACTTCGGCGACAAGGTGGCGCGCGAGTTCGGCCGCTTCGCCATCAAGACGCCGGCGGGCGCCGGCCTTGCCGCTCTTCAGATCGCGCAGACGCCGCACCAGGACGGCGCGGTGGCCGATAGCGTCGCCCCGGCGAGCATCGACCCGGAGCGCAACCGCCGCGCGCTGAAGACGCTCCTCCACCACCTCGGCGCCGACATCGCCGGAACGTGTGAAGCGAAGCGCTACGTCTGGTATTCGCACGACTATGCCGGCGAGCCGATCGATATCTATCACCGGAACGCGCTCGTCATCGTCGTCGACCAAGGCTTCGAGACGATGGCAGGCGCCTCCGGCGACGACTGGGTGAGCGGCACGCAGAGCTTCCGCGCCTATGTACGCGGCGGACAGATCACCGGCGTCGTCGCGGCGTGGATTCGCAGCCTCGGCCATTCGGCGCGCTCGCACACCAACGCCGATTCGGACGTCATCCAGACGCCGCTCGTGGTGCTCGCGGGCCTCGGCGAGATGTCGCGCATCGGTGAGACAGTCCTCAATCCGTTCATCGGCCCGCGCTCGAAATCGGCGGTCGTCACCACCAATATGCCGCTCGCTTGGGACAAGCCGATCGACTTTGGACTGCAGGACAGCTGCCGCAAGTGCTACAAGTGCGCTCGCGAATGCCCGTGCGACGCCATCACGTATCACGAACCGGTGATGTTCAACGGCTACGAGCAATGGAAGCAGGACGTGCAGCGCTGTACCTCCTACCGCATGACCAACGCCGGCGGCGCGGCCTGCGGACGATGCATGAAGGCCTGCCCGTACAACAACGAGGGGCTGCTCGCGCACCGCCTCGCGACTTGGATTGCGACGCGCTTTCCGACGACCAAACCATGGTTTGTGCGGCTCGACGACCGGCTCGGGAACGGCGAGCTCAATCCGGTGAAGCGCTGGTGGAGCGATCTCGAGATCGTCGGCGGAAAAGTGGTGAAGCCGCGCGCGGTGAACCGCCGCGGTCTCGACATCGCCAAGGGCGACAAACTGAAGGCGACGCAGAAGATCGCTTACATCAATGCCGACATGCTGCCGCCGCCGAACTGGAAGGCGCCCTTCCCGGTGGAGCGCAAGGCCGCGCTCGCCGCCGCAGCCAAGCTCGAGACGCCGGCGCAGGCGCGCGAGCGCATCAAGCGCGGCGGCCCGCCGCCCGCGCATTACACGCCGCCCGCCCCGGCGGCAGCGATTATTGAGAGGAGAAAGCCGTGATGACGCTGAAAGCTTGGCTGTCGTGCTTTGCCGCGCTCGTGGTATCGGCAGCGGCACAGGCGCAGGACGTGGTGAAGGTCGGCGTCATGATGAGCCAGACCGGTCCCTTCGCTCTTTTCGGCGAGCAGCAGCGCCGTGGCATGGAGCTTTATCTGGATGAGGTCGCCGGCCGCTGCGGGACGGCGCGCATCGAGCTCATCTATCGCGACGAGGCCGGCGGGCCCGACAAGGCGAAGACGCTCACCCAGGAGCTGATCGTGCGCGACAAGGTGCATTTCCTCACCGGGTTCAACCTCACGCCGACGGCGTTCGCCATTGCGCCGCTCGTCACCGAGGCGAAAGTGCCGACGCTCATCACCGTGGCTGGCGCCGGCTCCATTACGCGGCGCTCGCCGTACATCGCCCGAGTTTCCTTCACGCTCTGGCAGCACGCCGTGCCGCTCGCAGAATGGGCGGCGCGCAACGGCATCAAGGAGCTCGTGATCGCCTACAGCGACTACGCCGCGGGCACCGATACGCGCGACGGCTTCCGCGCCGCCTACCAGAAAGCAGGCGGCAAGGTGCTGGCAGAGCTCGCGATGCCACTGCAGACGCAGGACTATGCGGTATACGTGCAGAAGATCCGGGATATGAAGGCCGGCGCGGTTTTCTTCTTCGCGCCGACCGGCCCGGCCGGCACGAACTTCATCAAGACCTTTCACGCCATGGGACTCCCGCAATCGGGCGTCAAGCTGATCACCACCGCCGCCGTCGACGAGATGGAGCTCGGCAATATGGGCGAGCAGGCGCTCGGCGCGATCTCGGTGTGGCACTACTCGGCGCATCTCGACACACCGGAGAACAAGCGCTTCGTCACGCAATGGCGCAAGAAGTACCCCCAGGCCGGGCTGCCGACCTTCATGGACGTGACCGCCTACGACGGCATGCACGCGATCTGCGACGTGGTGCGCAAGCTCGGCGGCAAGTTCGACGGCGACCAGGCGATGAATGCGCTCAAGGGCTGGACGAGCAGCACAAGCGCGCGTGGCCCGATCCAGATCGACCCCGTCGAGCGCGACATCGTGCAGAACCTCTACGTGCGGCGCGTCGAGAAGCTGCCCGCTGGCGGCTACGGCAACGTCGCTTTCGAGACGATGACGGCGGTAAAGGATCCTTGGAAAGTAATGAACCCACCGCAGTAGGCCGCGGTCAGAACAGGGCGCGCGCAAACGGCCGCCCTGATTTCCCTTCGAGTGAAGTTTCTCTTCGTCTCCTACGAAGGCCTCATCGCCGACATCGCCTGGCAGGTGGTGAAGGAAGGCCATGAAGCAAAGATGTGGATCCAGGATCCGGCGCTGCAGGAGATCGCCAACGGCTTGGTCCCCAAGACGAAAGACTGGAAGAAGGAGCTCGACTGGGCGGACACGGTGGTGTTCGACGATGTCCTCGGCGGCATGGGAACGCTCGCTGAAGAGCTGCGGCGCGCCGCGAAGCCGGTGGTCGGCGGCTCGAGCTATAGCGACCGGCTCGAGGAGGACCGCGCCTTTGGCCAGAACGAGCTGAAGAGCGCCGGCGTCAGCATCATCCCGCAGGAGAACTTCGCCGCCTTCGACGACGCCATCGCCTACGTGCAGGCGCATCCCAACCGCTATGTCATCAAACCGAGCGGCGAGGCTCAGAACATCAAGCGCCTGCTTTTCGTCGGCGAGGAGGAGGACGGCCGCGATGTCGTGCAGGTGCTGACCGACTACAAGCAGCATCTCGCCGCCACCGTGAAGGACTTCCAGCTGCAGCGGCGCATCATCGGCGTCGAGGTGGCGATCGGCGCGTTCTTCACCGGCGGCGCGTTCGTTACGCCGGTCTGCGTCAACTTCGAGCACAAGAAGCTCTTTCCGGGCGACATCGGTCCTTCGACCGGCGAGATGGGCACGACGATGTTCTGGAGCGGGCCGAATCGGCTGTTCAACGCCACGCTGAAGCGCATGGAGTCGCGCCTCGCCGAGGCCGGCTACAGCGGCTATATCGACATCAATTGCATCGTCAACTCTAACGGCATCTACCCGCTCGAGTTCACGTCGCGCTTCGGCTACCCGGGTATCAGCATCCAGCAGGAAGGCCTGCTCACGCCGATGGGCGAAGTGCTGCAGAGGCTCGGCGATGGCACGCTAAAGCAGGTGCGGCCCCGCAGCGGCTTTCAGATCGGCGTGCGCGTCGTCGTGCCGCCCTTCCCATACCACGACATGGCGACCTTCGAGAGCATGTCGAAGGATTCGGTGGTGCTCTTCAAGACGCCGAACCGCGACGGCATCCACATCGAAGACGTGAAGCTGGTAAGCGGCGAATGGCGCGTGACGGGCAATTCGGGCGTCGTGCTCGTCGTGTGCGGCACCGGCCCGACCATGAAGCAGGCACAGCGGCAAGCGTACAACCGCGTGCGCAACGTCATGATCCCGTACATGTATTACCGCGACGATATCGGCGAGCGCTGGACCGAGGACAGCGACCGCCTGCACGCGTGGGGCTATTTGCGCGAGGCGTAGCGGCTAGCTACCCGGCACGACGCCCGGCGGCAACGACTCGATGTGCCGGCAGATGTCGCCTGGCCGCGTGAGCCAGACGCGGTCGCGATGCTTCACGATGTGCTCGATCACCTTGCGAAAGCGCCGCAGCCGGTGCGGATGGCCGAGGATGAAGCTATGCAGCACCACGCTCATGACGAGCGGCCGCTCCTCGGACTCTTCCAACATTTCATCGAACTGGTCGACAAGGTTCTCGCAAAGGAGCTGCGACGGCGTGCGCCGTGACACGACTTCGAGCGAATCATTGAGATCATGCGCGTAGGGCACCGAGAGAATCGGACCGTGCTTGGTGCGAAACCATACGGGCTGATCGTCGAGCGGCCAGTCCATCATGTAGTGGAACCCGGCCGCGCGCAGCAGCTCGAGTGACACGTGCGTCTGCGAGATGTACGGTGCGAGCCAGCCGGTCGGCCGCTTGCCTTCGTGCTTCGCGATGGTCGCCGCGGCCTCCTCGATCAGCGCCCTTTCTTCTTCGGGGCCGAAATCCGCCTGACGTTCGGCGTTGGTGCGGCCGTGGCCGACGATCTCATCGCCGCGCTTGCTGAATGCCGCGACCATCTGCGGGCAGTACTCATAGAGCGCCGTGTTGACGAGCACCGCGTACGGCAGCTCGTAGTCCTGGGCGAGCTTGAGCAGACGCCACGCTCCCACGCGGTTGCCGTAGTCGCGCCACGCAAAGCTGCGATGGTTGGGCGGCGGGTGCGGCGCGCCGTAGTCGTTGCCGAGGCCTTCGCCGAACGAAAAGTGCTCGACGTTGAGGCAGAAATGCACCGCGAGCCGCTTACCGCCGGGCCAGCTGTAGTCCTTGCGCTCGGTGATCGCGGAATAGTCGTAGCGGCCGTGCGATTTCAGTTTCATAGATCGAACCCTTCCGAAAATGACTTCGCTCCAGCCGGCAGACCAAGCCGATCGTCCAGCGCGGTCAGTCGACCTTCGCTCCGGAGACGCGGATCAGTTCGGCCCACTTCTTGAGCTCGACCCGGATCCAATTGGCGAACTGCTCCGCGTATTGCCGACGATATCGGCGCCTTGCGCGCTCAGCTGGTCGCGTACTTGCGGCATGCCGAGGATGCGCACGACCTCCGTGTGGACGCGCGCGACGATTTCGCGCGGCGTACCGGCCGGCGCGAGGATGCCGTTCCAGCCGACGGCGTCGAAGTCCTTCAGGCCAAGCTCGTGCAGCGATGGAACGTCCGGCAGCACGGGGACGCGATTGAGGCTTGTCACCGCGAGCGCCTTGATGCGGCCAGAACGCACATGCGGCAGAAGCGGCGGTACGTTGTCGAACATGATCGGAATCTGTCCAGCGATCAGGTCAGCGATCGCCGGCGCGCCACCCTTATAGGGAATGTGCTGGATATCGACGTGCGTATAGGACTTGAAGAGCTCGCCCGTCATGTGCGGCGGCGTGCCGTTGCCGGCGGTGCCATAGCTGAGCGCGCCCGGCTTCGCCTTCGCGGCGGCGAGGAGATCGTTGACGTTCGAGAAGCCGGTCGAGGGATGCACCACCAGCAGGTTGGCGTAGTTCACCGCCTGGGTGATCGGCGCGAAATCGCGCAGCAGGTCGTAATTGAGCTTGCGGTAGAGGCTCTGGCTGATGGCGAGAGAACTCGTGCCCATGATGAGCGTGTAGCCATCCGGCGCCGACTTCGCGACATGCTCGGCCGCGATATTGCCGCCAGCGCCGGGGCGGTTGTCGATCACCACCGCTTGGCCGAAGGAGTCCGAGAGCCGCGCGCCGATCGTGCGCGCGAGGATGTCGGACGTACCGCCCGGCGGGAACGGAACAACGATGCGCACGGCGCGATTGGGGTAGGACTGCGCCGCCGCAGTGCCGGCAAGACCGACCGCAAGACAGATCAGCAGGAGCCGATGCACGAACCTCCTCCTCACATGGGAGCCCGAATGAGTTCGGGCTCCGTCCCCGAATTGGCAGTTACTTCTTGTTCCGCTCCGCTTCGTGTTTCTGGCGCGCCTTCAGGTAGTAGTCCCATACCTGCCGGACGTTCTTGTGGCCGTCGGCCTCCTGTTTCTTGAACATCTGATCGTTCGCCGCGTTACCCGCCTCCTGGATGAACTTGGCGTCCTCGGGCGTCGGGTCGTAGAACTTGACGCCCTTCGTTTCCCACTCCTTGCGGATCGCGCTTTCATCATCCATCAGCGTCTGCGCATAGCGGATGCCGTACTCGCGCCGTAGGTCGAGCAGCATTTTCTGCGTGTCCTTCGGCAGCGCGTTGAATTTCTTCTGGCTCATGTAGAAGCCCGAGGCGAGCGCGCCGCCGTTACCGTGCACTCCGGCCGGCGCGTTCGTGTAGACGAACTTCGCCACCTCGTTCAGCTTGAAGGCGTTGGATAGGACGATCGCCATGTCGCCCAGCGCATCCACCGTGCCGCGGTTCATCGCCTCGTACATGTCGCTGAACGACATGAAGATCGGGTTCGCACCGAGGTTGGTGTAGAACTGCGTGCGCACGCCGCCGTAGGTGCGAAGCGACTTGCCCTTCAGATCCTTGATCGACTTCAGCTGCGTCTTCGTGCCGATCGGAGCGTGGCCGCTGATGTGCGGCATGAGAAGGATGATGTCCGCCTTGGCGAGCTCAGCCTTCAGGTTCGGCTCGTTATCGACCGTGTCGATCAGCGCGAGCACCGCCGCCACGTAGTCATCGCCGAAGTTGAAGAGGTTGTCGAGCACGAGATACCCGGGAAACTGGCTCGGAAAGTAGGTGCTGCTCACCCACGCGAGGTCGGCGACGCCCGACTGAATCGCCGGCAGCGCGTCCTTCCACTTGGCGAGGGATTCGAGCCAGAAGATCTGCACCTTGAGCTTGTCGCCGCTCCTCTTCTCGGCCTCGGCGACCCACCACTTGTGCTGGCGGCCGAACCAGGAGTTCTCCGGCACGACGTTCGCCATCTTCCAGTTCTGCGGCTTCGACTGCTGCGCGAAGGCCGGTAGCGCGAGCGCCGCGGCGAGTGCGGCGACAAGAACCTTCGTACGGATGCGATGCATGAGGCTCCTCCTCTAGGTCATCACGATGGTGTCGCGGCTCTCCTCTCGCTTGAGCCCGGCATACGCTTCGCGGCCGCGCGCGAGCGCCAGATGCTTCACGGTATTGAGCACGAGCTGAATCGTCAAGAGTGCGAGCCCCGTGGCGAATAGCGTCTTGAACGGCCAGAGCGGGAAGCGATAGACACCCAGCCGGTACTCGAGGAGCGCAATCGAGCGAGCCGCTTCGGCGCCAGCGCCCGCCGCGAGGAATCCGAACACGGCCGCCGCCAGCAGGTTGGCGAGCGCGTCGAGGACATGCCGCGCCGCCGGCGGCAGCCGGTCCGTGCCGAGGGTAACGTTGACATGGCCGCTTTCGAGCGCGACGAGCGCGACGCCGAAATAGACCGATACCACCAGCAGGCTCTCCACCGATTCAATCGTGCCGGGAAACGGGATGAAGAGCTTGCGCCCGATGGCGTTCAGGAACTCGATCACCGTCATGCCGAGGAGCGGCAGAAACACGAGGTAGGTGGCGACGCGTCGGTAGTGGCGCTCGTAGGCGACGATTGCTCTTTCCATGCCTAGCGCCCCATCATCATGTTCGGAAGCCAGAGCGAAAGGCCGGGGAACGCGGCAATGATGATCGCGATGACAAGCATCAACGCGACGAAGGGAGCCGCGCCGGCGAAGATATCGTTGAGCTCGACCTCCTTGCCCATCGCAGCCTTCATGACGTAGCAGTTCAGGCCCAAGGGTGGCGTGACGGCGCCGATCACCACCATCATGCTGATGAAGACGCCGAACCACACCAAGCTCTGACCGTGAGCGGTGATGAGCGGCGCGACGAGCGGCATGGTGAGGAGCATCATCGAGATCGCGTCGAGGAAGCAGCCAAGCACGAGGTAGAGGAGGATGAGGCCCGCCATCAGCCCCCAGAACGGCAGTCCCATGTCCATCACCGAGCGCGTGAGAGTCGCGATGAGGCCCGTGACCGACATGAACTTGGCAAAGATTCCGGCGCAGCCGAGCAGCAGGAAAATCATCGCGCTCGCTTTCGCGCTATCGATCGTCGCCCCTTTCACCGCAGCCCAGGAGAAACGGCGGCGGTAGGCGAGGAGCGCTGCCGAGCCGACGACGCCCACCGCCGCGGCTTCGTCCGGCGTCGCCCATCCGGCATAAATGGCGCCGAGCACGAGCACGAAGAGTGCGACCACGGCCCAGAGCTTCCTGACCGCCGCCCATTTCGCGCGCCAGGAGGTATCGAGGTTGCGAATGGTCGGGGCGAGCTCGGGCTTCCACCAGCACGCCGCCGCGATCGCGACGGCGAAGATGCACGCGTACACGAGGCCGGGCACGATGCCGGCGATGAGGAGCTTGCCGATCGACGTCTCCGTCATAACGCCGTACACGACCATGATGATGGAAGGCGGGATGAGGACATCGAGTCCGCCGCCCGCCGCCACCACGCCGAGCGAGAGCTTGCGGTCGTAGCCTGCCTTGATCATCTCGGGCACCGACATCTTCGAGAATACGGCGCAAGTGGCGAGGCTCGAGCCGGAGCACGCGCCGAAGATCGCGCACGCGTAGACGGTGGCGACCGCAAGGCCGCCCGGCACGCGCCCGAACCACGCCTTCGCCGCCTCGTACGAGTCGCTCGCGAGGTCGGCATAGAACGCGAGATAGCCCATCAAGAGGAAAAGCGGTAGCGACGCGAGGGTAAAGCTCGACGTTTGCGAAAACATCTCGAACGGGACGAACTTGAAGACCGCGGCGAAATCGTAAACGGAGAAAAGGCCGAGGGTGCCGACGATCGCCATGGCGTAGGCGATCGGCACGCGCAGGAATATCAGAGCAACGAAAGCCGCGAAGCCGAGGCAGCCGGTCGTCAGCGCTTCCAAGCGGTGGCGCTCCCCTCCTCGGCCAAGCTTACACGCAGCTTCACGCGCAATGCGGGCATTTCGAATCGCGCCGCGCGTTGCTCCAATGGTGGGGATACGATAACCGGCGAGTCATGGAGGAGGCGACATGAGCACGGAAGTGAAATTCGCGGAAGTGAAATCCGAGGTTCGCGACGGCATGCGCATCGACTGGGACGTGCCGATTGCGATGGATGACGGCGTCGTGCTTCGTTGCGACGTCTATCGGCCGATCACCGAAGGCAAATACCCGGTGATCATCACTTACGGCCCGTACGCCAAGTGGCTGCACTTCGAGCAGATCTACAAGACCTGCTGGGACAAAATGGTCGCGGAGCACCCGGAGGTGCCCGCGGGATCGTCGAACCGCTACCAGAACTGGGAAGTCGTCGATCCGGAGAAGTGGGTGCCCGATGGCTATGCCTGCGTGCGCGTCGACTCGCGCGGCTGCGGCCGCTCCCCGGGCTATATCGATCTCTGGGGAATGCGCGAGACGCAGGACTTCGTGCAGTGCATCGACTGGGCGGGCGTGCAGCCGTGGTCGAGCGGCAAGGTCGGCATCAACGGCATCTCGTACTACGCCATGAACGCCTGGCAGGTCGCGGCGTTGCAGCCGAAGCACCTGGCGGCGTTCTGCGCCTGGGAAGGCGCGAACGACTGGTACCGCGAGGTGCGCGGCCACGGCGGCATTCTCTGCACCTTCCTTGCGAACTGGTACGACATGCAGGTGAAGACGGTGCAGCACGGCCTCGGCACGCGCGGCCACCGCAGCCCCATGACCGGCGACTGGGTCTGTGGTCCGGAGACGCTGCCCGAGGAAGTGCTGCACGCCAATCGCTTCGACTTCGGACGCCTCGCGCTCGAGCACGAATTCGACGACGAGTTCTGGCGCTCGCGCACGCCGGACTGGTCGAAGATCAAGGTGCCGCTCCTCTCGAACGGCAACTGGGGCGGCCAGGGCTTGCATCCGCGCGGCAACATCGAGGCCTATCTCGCCGCGGGCAGCAAGGACAAGTGGCTCGAGATGCACGGCGACGCGCACTGGACGCACTTCTACACGGCCTACGGCGTCTCGATGCAGAAGAAGTTCTTCGGTTACTACCTGAAGGGCGAGAGAAACGGCTGGGATCGCCAGCCTCGCGTCCTCTTGCAGATCCGGCATCCTGAAGAAAAATTCGTCGAGCGCGCGGAGAACGAGTGGCCGCTCGCCCGCACCAAGTGGACGAAGCTCCATCTCGACGCGCGCCACCACCTGCTTTCGGCGTCGCCTGTGAAGGACTCGGGCAAGGTGAGCTATCCCGGCCTCTCGGAAGGCGTCACCTTCTTTTTGCCGCCGCTAGAGCAGGAAACCGAGATCACCGGGCCGATCGCGGCCAAGCTCTTCGTCTCCTCTTCGACCGTGGATGCGGATCTCTTCCTCGTGGTGCGCGCCTTCGATCCGAACATGAAGGAGGTCGTCTTCATGGGCGCGCTCGATCCGCACACGCCGATCGCGCAAGGCTGGCTGCGCGCGTCGCATCGCAAGCTCGATCCGGAGCGCTCGCAGCCCTGGCGTCCTTATCACCCGCACAAGGCGAAGGAGCCGCTCGCGCCGGGCGAAATCTACGAGCTCGACATCGAAGTCTGGCCGACCTGCATCGTCCTGCCCGCGCGCTCCCGCATCGCGCTCACGGTCCGCGGCAGGGACTACACCTACCCCGGCGGCTCGGGCGGCAAGCTCTCGAACATGAAGAACGAATTCACCGGCGTCGGGCCCTTCCTGCATAACGATGCGCGCGATCGCCCGCCTGAGATCTTCAACGGCACGGTGACGCTCCACACCGGCGGCGCGCACGATGCGTGGGTGATGCTGCCGATCATCCCTTCCTGAATTCGGGGACGGAGCCCGAACTCGTTCATGAATGCGCCGCTCAACGAGCAGTTCCTGACGCTGCAGGAGATCTACCAGGCGGCGCGCCGCAACCTTGCGCCCGGGCCGTGGGCCTATCTCATGGGCGGTGCCGAGACCGAGACGACGGTGCTCCGCAATCGCCGCGCGCTCGACGAGATCGCCTTCCGACCGCGAGTGCTACGCGATGTCAGCACGATCGACAGCACGACGACGTTCCTCGGCCGCCAGGTGCGCCTGCCGGTGATGCTCGCGCCGATCGGCGGTCTCGAATCGATCGTCGAGGGCGGCGCCGCGGCCGCGGCGCGAGCCGCGGCCCAGTTCGGCGTGCCGCAGATGCTCTCCTCCGTCTGCCAGCCGGGATTGGAGGAGACCGCCACCGCCGCGCAAACCGTGCGCGTCTTTCAGCTTTACGTGCGCGGCGATGACGCGTGGGTCGACGACTTCGTGCGCCGCGCGAAGGCGAACGGCTACTGCGCGTTCTGCCTCACGGTCGATGTCGCGATGTACAGCCGCCGCGAGCGCGATCTTCTCGGCCGCTTCGCCAAGCCCTGGCGCTCGCGTGCCACCGAAGGCGCGCGCTTCCAATCGGCGCTCTCGTGGGACAAGGTGAAGCGCTTCAAGGACAAGCACAGCGATGTGCCGCTCATCATCAAGGGCATCGCCACCACGGAGGACGCCGAGCTCGCGCTTGAGCACGGCGTCGAAGTGGTTTACGTCTCCAATCATGGCGGCCGCCAGCTCGACCACGGGCTTGGCAGCGCGGCCGTGCTTCCCGACGTGGTCAAAGCCGTAGACGGCCGCGCCGAAGTCTGGGTCGACGGCGGCTTCATGCGCGGCACCGATGTGGTGAAGGCGATTGCGCTCGGCGCGAAAACCGTTGGCATCGGCCGCCTGGGCGGCCTTGGCCTCGCGGCGGCCGGACCTGCGGGTCTCGTGCGTGCGCTCGAGATACTCGAGGATGAGATGCGCACCTGCCTCGGCCTTCTCGGCGTACGCTCCTACGCCGAGCTGACGCCGCGCCACCTCGCCAAAGGGCCGGTGGTGCGCGATGCCGATACGTTCAGCGCCTTTCCACTTCCGCCCGGCGATACGCCGCCGATGGCTGAATGAAAGGCTCGCTCGCCCTCCTCGGCCTGCTCATCGCCAGTACGGCGAGCGCGCAGCAAGTCTCGCTGCGCCTCGGCGGCAAGGAGGTTTCGCTCGACGCGGCGAACGAGATGCGCCTCGTGGCACTCGCGCAAGAAATGTTCGGACACTGCGGACCGAACAGCCTGCAGCACGCCGGCAACTTCGGACCCGCGGCGCTGACCACGGACAAGCGGCTGCAGAGCGTGGCGCAGGGTTCGCGGCTGCAGGTGCGCTTCACGGAACCGTTCGTCACCACGTCGCACCTCGGCGGTACGCTCGGCGTATCGGAAGCGGTGATCGGCCTCGGCGAGCACGGCTATTTCGTCGGGCCGAGCTTCACGCGCCATGGCGGAGCGTGGGTCGAGCACCTGCAGTGCGAGTATCTGCCGGCGCTCGAGCTCGCCTGCTCGACGGAGCTCGCGGCCCATCTGCCGGCAAGCCATCGCGAGACTTGCGCGAAGCTCGAGCGCGATAGCCGCGGCCGCATCGTCATGCCGCCGCCCGACATCGCCCCTTCCTGCAGTTGATCGACCGCCTTTATCGCGCTATCAGCGCTTTTGTCGCCCGGCCTCGAGCGCCATTGATAGCGTAGCGCCCACCATGTCGCGCCTGGTATCGCCCCACGGCGGCCGCGAATTGCGTCCATTGCTCTTGGAGGGCGCGCACGCCGCCGCCGAGCGCCGGCGTGCGGAGTCGCTGCCGAAGCTGCGCGTCAGCTCACGCGAGAGAGGCGACCTCGTGATGCTCGGCATCGGCGGCTTCACGCCCCTCCAAGGGTTCATGTCGCACGACGATTGGCGTGGGGTTTGCGACGACATGCGAATGGCGGCGGGCCTTTTCTGGCCGATCCCGATCACCCTCTCCAGCGACGACGCAACCCTCGACGAGGGCACCGAGCTCGCGCTCATCGATGCGGAAGATGACAGCGTGCTCGCGACCATGAACGTCACCGAGCGCTATCGCATCGACAAGGCGCACGAGTGCAAGTCGGTGTTCCGCACCGACGACCAAGCGCACCCGGGCGTGAAGATGGTCATGCAGCAGGGCGCGTTCAATCTCGCCGGGCCGGTGCGCGTCCTCTCGGATGGCGGCTTTCGCGCCAAGTACGGCGCGCTTTTCATGACGCCCGCGCAAACGCGCGCCGAGTTCGAGCGCCTCGGCTGGTCGCGCGTCGCCGCCTTCCAGACGCGAAATCCGATGCATCGCTCGCACGAGTACCTCGCCAAGGTCGCGATCGAGACTTGCGACGGCGTGCTCGTGCACTCGTTGCTTGGCAATGTGAAACCGGGCGACATCCCCGCCGAGGTACGCACCAAAGCGATCGCCGCACTGATCGAAAACTACTTCCGGCCACGAACCGTCGTTCAGGCGGGCTATCCCCTCGACATGCGCTATGCGGGGCCGCGCGAGGCGCTCTTGCACGCGCTCTTCCGGCAGAACTACGGCTGCTCGCATCTTGTGGTCGGACGCGACCACGCAGGCGTCGGCAAATACTATGGGCCGTTCGACGCGCATCGCGCGTTCGAGGATATTCCTGCCGGCGCGCTCGAGACGCGGCCGCTCAAGATGGACGTCACCTTCTGGTGCTACCGCTGCATGGGCATGGCGTCCGGTCGCACGTGTCCCCACGGCGAGGGGGACCAGCTGCAGGTATCGGGCACGCAGCTTAGAGCGTGGCTCGCCGAGGGCAAGCCCGTGCCGCCCGAATTCTCGCGCCCCGAAGTGCTCGAGATCTTGCGCGCTCACTACGCCGGGCGCTAGATGGAATGGTGGGCCTGGCCGATCGTGCTCTTCGCGATCACCTTCGCGATGGGCATCGTCGCCGTGCTCGCGGGCGTCGGTGGCGGCGTGCTCTTCGTGCCGATCATGGCGGCGTTCTTCCCGTTCCATCTCGATTTCGTGCGCGCAGGCGGTCTTCTCCTCGCGCTCACGACCGCGCTCTCCGCCGCGCCATCGCTCTTGAGAAGCGGGCTCGCGAGCGTGCGCCTTGCGATGCCGCTCGCGCTCGTGAGCTCGGTCACGTCGATCGCGGGCGCCACGCTCGGGCTCGCCTTGCCAACCGGGGCGCTGCAGGCGGCGCTCGGCGTCGCGATCCTCGCCATCGTGGTGCTCATGTGGCGAAGTCGCGGCTCCGAGCAACCGAGCCTGCCGCGTGCCGATCCGCTCGGCCACGCGCTCGGCATGCATGGCGTGTATCACGATCCCGCGCTTGGCCGCGATATCGCGTGGCAAGTGCAACGCACGCCCGCCGGTCTCGCCGTGTTCGCGGTGATTGGCGTCGTCGCCGGCATGTTCGGGCTCGGCGCCGGTTGGGCGAATGTGCCGGCGCTGAATCTTCTGATGGGCGTGCCGCTCAAGCTTGCCGTCGGCACGTCGGGGTTCCTCCTGATCGCCGGCGCAAGCACGGCCTCCTGGGTTTATTTGCAGCGCGGCGCCGTGCTGCCGATGCTCATCGTGCCTTCGATCATCGGCGCGATCCTCGGCGCGAAAGTGGGCGTGCGCGTGTTGCGCGCTGCAAAGCCGGCTCTTATTCGCCGGGTCGTGCTGGTCTTGCTTTTTCTCGCCGGCGGCCGTGCGCTGCTGCGCGGCTTCGGCGTCTGAGCGATGCTGTCTGACGAACGTCGCATCGGCGCCCGCTCGCTCGAGGTCGGCACCCAGCTCGCCCTCGTCGTGTTGACGGTAACCTTCGCGGTCTATCTTAGCGGCATTCTCGAGCCGCTCGTAGCGATGAGCGAGCTCACGCGCCTCTGGCAGCTATCAGCGGACCAGTACGTCGCGGCGACCGGCGCGCCCACCGGCTGGGGGTGGCTGCGCCGGCTCGGGTACGGCGATTACCTCAACATGCTCGGCATAGCGCTCTGCGCGCTCGTGCCGATCGTCGGCTATGCGAGCCTGACGCTCGCTTTCATGCGTGAGCGTGAGCGCATTCATGCGCTCCTCTCGTTTCTGCAGGTGATCGTGCTGGTCGCGGCCGCCCTCGCGAGCGGCGTCGGCTAAGCGGCGAGCGGCTGCTGGGCCGCGAGGCGCTCCTTCGCGAAAGCGAGGAACGCGGCGACCAGCTTCGAGTGAAAGCGCTCCTTCGGATAGACGGCGGAGAACTTGCGAAGGAGCGCCGGTCGCAGCGGCACCTGCACGAGCTCGCCCAGCGCGAGCTCCTTTGCGACGATGACGCGTGACATGATGGCGAACCCAAGGCCAGTGGCGACAAGCCCCTTGATGGCCTCCGGACTGCCAAGCTCGACCACCGTGTCGAGTGAGTCGGGCGCAACATTCGCGCTCTGCAGATAGCGATCGATCACGGCGCGCGTGCCCGAGCCCGCTTCGCGGCCGATATACGGATGGTGCGCGAGCATCGCCGGCAGCGCGAACGGCTCCTTGGCAAAGGCATGGCCCGGCGCGCAGACAATGCGCAGCTCGTCATCGCAGCACACTTCGCTCGCGAGCGACGGCAGGTGCGAATCACCCTCGATGAAGCCGAGGTCGAGCGTGCGCTCGGCGACTCGCTCCTGCACCGCTTCGGAGTTGCCGACGAAAAGCGTGGGTACCACGGCGGGATAGCGCGCCTTGAAGGTGCCGATGAGACGCGGCAGCACGTATTCGCCGATCGTCATGCTCGCGCCGATGAGAAGCGGCCCGGCCGCCTGCCCGCCCATCTCCTTCAGGCGCTTATCGAGCTCGCTGGAAAGCGCAAGGATGCGCTCGGCGTACTCGAAGGCCACCTGCCCGGCCGGCGTGAGCGCGATTCGACCCTGAGCCCGGTCGAAGAGCCGCGTGTTGAGGTGCTCCTCGAGCTGCTTGATCTGAAAGGTGACCGCCGGCTGCGTCATGAAAAGCGTATCCGCCGCCTTGGTGAACGACAGATGCTTCGCTACGGCATGAAAAACCTGCAGACGCCGATCGGCCATGCGGGGAATGTTACCTGCTGCTGCGAAACGGCGGTGACGAGCCGGCCTGGTTCGCGGTAAAGGAGAGGCATGCAACGCACTGGCTGGGTCGTCGTCGGCGTCGGATTTGTCGGACTCGCCCTCTCCTTCGCTTACCGCAACCTGCTGCAGCTCTCGATGACCGGGATGGAAGCCGACCTGGGCTGGTCGCGCAGCCTCCTCTCGAGCGGCGCGACGGTCGCGCTCGTTGCGATGGCCGCGGCGAACCTCTTCGGCGGCATGCTCGTGGATCGCTATGGGCCGCGCAAGCTCCTGTCCCTCGGTCTGCTCTC
>JBHELS010000248.1:0-17916 GCA_046263015.1 Burkholderiales bacterium
CTACGTCAATCAGATTTACCTTGGCCAACGCGCATACGGCTTTGGCGCCGCCTCGCAGATCTATTTCGGCAAGGCGCTCAATCAGCTGAGCCTTGGCGAAATCGCGATGCTTGCTGGCCTGCCGAAGGCGCCCTCGCTCTATAACCCGATTGCCAACCCTCAACGCGCGAAACAACGTCAGCAATATGTGCTTCGCCGAATGAACGAGCTCGGCTACATCACTGCAGCGCAATATGACGATGCGCTACAAGGCCCGTTGCGCGCTAAACGAGAAGTAAGCGAATACTCCGTGCACGCCGAGTATGTCGCCGAGATGGTGCGGCAAGCGCTCGCCGAGCACTATCCGGAGGACGTCTACACGCGCGGATTTCGCGTCTACACCACGATCCGCGCGGCGGATCAGGAAGCCGCTTACGAGGCGGTGCGTAAGGGCGTGCTGGACTATGACCGTCGTCAGGGATACCGGGGGCCGGAGGGCTACGTCGAGCTACGTCCGAACCTCGCCGAAGACGAGTACGACGATGTGCTCTCGGATCACCCCGACAGCGACGATGTGCTCGCTGCGGTGGTGCTTACCGCCGAGCCAAAGCAAGTTCAGGTCGCGCTTCGCACGGGCGAGAAGCTCGCGCTTGGCGCAGAGGGGCTGCGCTTCGCCGCGCGCTCGCTCGATCCGAAGACCGCGACTCAGAAGCGCATACGCCGCGGTTCGATCATCCGCGTGCAGCGCGACGGCAAGAGCTGGCACATCGTGCAGCTACCAGAAGTTGAGTCCGCATTCGTCGCGCTCGATCCGAAAGACGGTGCGGTTCGCGCGCTGGTCGGCGGTTTCGACTTCACGCGCACGAAGTTCAACCACGTCACCCAAGCCTGGCGCCAGCCGGGCTCGGCGTTCAAGCCGTTCATCTATTCGGCGGCGCTCGAGAAGGGCTTTACCCCTGCGACGGTCATCCCGGATGAGCCGGTTGTGCTCGAAGCCGAGGAAACGGGGAGCCAACGTTGGGAGCCCAAGAACTATGATGGCAAGTTCGAAGGGCCGATGCGGCTTCGCACAGCGCTCGCCAAGTCGAAAAACATGGTCTCGATCCGCATCCTCGATGCGATCGGTCCGAAGTACGCCCAGGAGTACGTAACCCGCTTCGGCTTTGACGCGGAACGCCATCCGCCCTATCTAACGATGGCGCTTGGTGCCGGCTCCGTCACGATGTGGCAGCTCGCGCGCGCGTATTCGGTGTTCGCCAACGGCGGCTATCTGGTGCAGCCCTATTTCATCCACAAGATCGTCGATGATCGCGGCACTGTCCTTGCGCTGGGCGAGCCGCGGCGGGCAGGCGACGAGGCGTTGCGCGTGATAGACGCGCGCAACGCCTACATCATGGACAACATGATGCAGGACGTGACGCGCATCGGCACGGCTGCGCGCGCAGCGCGCCTTGGCCGCTCCGATATCGCAGGCAAGACCGGCACGACGAACGAATTCGTCGACGCCTGGTTCGCGGGATACCAGCCGGCGCTCGTGGCGATCTCCTGGGTGGGCTTCGATCAGCCGAAAACACTCGGCAAAAACCAGACCGGGGGCGTCGTCGCGCTTCCCATCTGGGTCTCGTACATGGAACGCACGCTGAAGGACCTCCCCGATATGCCGCGCGAAATGCCGCCCGGCGTGGTGGTCGTACCGACGGGTCCCTATCCCGGCGCCGTTGGCGAGACACGTGCCGTACCCGAATTTTTCTATCAGGAAGCAGTCCCGCCGCCGGAAGTTCTGCGGCCGCCGCTGCCGGTGCAGCCTTTGCCGGCGCCTTTACCGGGGCCTTCGCCGGCCGAGCCCGTTACCGCGACACCGCCACCCGCCTAGGGCGCAAGCCGTACGCTTTGACCGCTTTGCGCGGAGACGAGCTTGGAGAGCGCCGCGAAAAGCTCCGTGCCTTCGCGCGTATCGCGCCACGCGGCGCCGTCCCAGCGGAAATGATAGCCACCCGAGCGCGCGGCCACCCATATTTCACGCGCGGCGCGATGGCGATTGACCACCATGCGTGAGCCGTCGCCGTACTCGATTTCGAGCACGCCGCCCTCCTTGAGCTCGAGATCGGCGTCCACACCGCACGCTTCGAGCGCCGCCTCGATGCGCTCGAGCGCCCTGTCCGCCTGCTCCGTGAATTCCCGCTCATCCATGCGTTAACATGGTGATTTTATGCGCTTGCTCGCGCTCGTCGCCGCAATGGCGCTCGCCGCAGGCGCCTGCGGCCAACGCGGCCCCTTGTACCTTCGCGACAACCCGCCGCCGGGCGTGAAGACGGAAAAGCGCGATACGTACAAGCCTGTGCCTTACCCGCCGTCCGAATCTCAAGAAGAGCCGCGCTAAGTGGCGTTCGCCGAGCGCGACGGCGTGCTATGCGCGGAGGAGGTACCGCTCGACGAACTCGCACGGCGCTTTGGCACGCCCTGCTACGTCTACTCACGCGCGGCGATCGAGGCGGCTTACGGCGAATTCGTCGTCGCGCTCGCCGGGCGCGACGCGAGGGTCTGTTACTCGGTCAAGGCGAATTCGAACCTCGCGGTGCTTTCGCTCCTTGCGCGCCTGGGCGCCGGCTTCGATATCGTGTCGGGGGGCGAGCTCGCGCGGGTGATCGCGGCGGGCGGCGATCCCGCCAAGAGCCTTTTCTCAGGGGTCGGCAAGACCGAAGCCGAAATCGAGCTCGCGCTCGCGCGTGGCGTGGGCTGCCTGAACATCGAGTCGCAAGCCGAGCTCGAGCGCATCGCGCGCATCGCACGGCGGCTCGCAAAGCGCGCGCCGATCGCCCTACGCGTCAACCCGGACATCGATGCACGCACGCACCCGTACATCTCCACGGGGCTGCGCGAAAACAAGTTCGGGGTCGCTCATGCCGATGCCAAACGCCTCTATCTTCAAGCGGCGGGTATGTCGGAGCTCGAACCGGTCGGTATTGGCTGCCACATCGGCTCGCTCCTCGCGGAGCCCGCGCCCTTTGTCGCGGCGGCACAACGGCTCGCGGCGCTTGTCGAGGAGCTCGCAAACGCCGGGATCGGGCTGCGCCACATCGATGTCGGCGGCGGCATCGGCATTCGGTACAAACCCGACGACCACGCCGCGCCGATCGGCGCTTTCGTTCGCGACACGCTCGATGTACTGCGCGGACGACGCGAGACGCTCATCTTAGATCCCGGCCGTTCGATCGTCGGCAACGCGGGCGTACTTCTCACGCGCGTCGAGTACGTCAAGTGCGGCGACGCGCGCAGCTTCCTCGTGGTCGACGCCGGCATGAACGATTTGATCAGGCCGCCTCTCTACGACGCATGGCACGAGGTGCGACCCGTACGGAAGGGTAACGGCGTCGCCGCGCTTTACGACGTGGTGGGCCCGGTTTGCGAAAGCGCCGATTTCCTTGCCAAGGAGCGCCGGCTCGCGGCGCAGCAAGGCGACCTGCTCGCCATCATGTCCGCGGGCGCCTACAGCATGGTGATGAGCTCGAATTACAACTCGCGCCCGCGCGCCGCCGAGGTTCTCGTGGATGGAGCGAACGCCCATCTGGTGCGGCGCCGCGAATCGCTCGACGAGCTGTTTGCCGCCGAGCGGATTCCCGGATGACAATCGCGCTTCCCCAGTGTCCGAGCTCAAGCCATGACGTCCCGCCGCCGCCGCATCTGGATTGCGGGGGGCGTGGTGCTGGCGCTCGCCGTCGGCGGCGGCGCCGCCTACCTGATCAGCACCGACAGCGGCGCGAAGGAAAGCCGCAAAGGCGCGAAAGGCCCGCCGCCCGTGCCAGTCACCGTCGCGAGCGTCGCGAAAGAAACCGTGTCGGTTCATCTTACCGCCATCGGCAACGTCGAAGCGTATTCCACCGTGGCGTTGAAGGCCCGCGTCGATGGGCAGATCATCGAAGTGAATTTCAAGGAAGGCGCGCCGGTAAAGAAGGGCGAGGTGCTCTTTCGCATCGATCCGCGACCCTTCGAAGCCGCGCTTCGTCAGGCGGAAGCCAATGCGCTTCGCGACGCCGCCGCGCGCGACCAGGCGCGCTCGCAAGACCGCCGCTATCAGGAGCTGCTCCAAAAGAACTTCGTCTCGAAGGAAGCCTACGCGCAGATCCGCACCAATGCCGAGACGGCCGCGGCTGTGGCAAAGGCGAGCCAGGCGGCGCTCGAAAACGCGCGGCTCAATCTCGAGTACTGCACCATCCGCTCGCCGCTCGACGGCTTCGTCGGCAGAGTGCTTCTGCAGGCCGGCAACCTCGTCAAGGCGAACGACGTAAACCCGCTCGTGGTCATCAACCAGGTGCGCCCGATCTACGTGAACTTCGCCGTTCCTGAGCAAAACCTGCCGGAGGTGCGCAAATACATGGCGCAGGCGCCGCTCGAGGCGGAAGTGCTCCCCGCCGATCCGTCGCAGACGCATCCGAAGGGTCGGCTCATCTTCGTCGACAACGCTGTCGACGCGAGCACCGGCACCATTCGATTGCGCGCGCAGTTCGACAACAATGACGCGGCTCTCTGGCCCGGACAGTTCGTTAACGTGAGCGTTCGCCTCTACGATGAGCCGGATGCGATCGTCATTCCGTCGACAGCGGTGCAGACCGGGCCGGAAGGCCAATACGTGTACGTGGTGTCCGCCGAAATGACGGCGGAGCTTCGCCGCGTCGGCGTTCGGCGCGCCGATGGCGAGCGCACGGTCGTCGCGCAGGGCTTGCAGGCGGGCGAGCGCGTCGTCACCCAGGGCCAGTTGCGCCTCGGGCCCAAGGTGCGCGTGCAGATCGCAAAACCCGCAGCCGCGCCGTCATGAACTTCAGCGAGATCTGGGTACGCCGGCCGGTGATGACGGTGCTCGTTATGGCCGGCATCCTGATTTTCGGTCTCGCCGCCTACCGGCTCTTGCCCGTATCGACCCTTCCGAACGTCGACTTTCCGACAATCCAGGTGACTGCCGAGCTTCCCGGAGCAAGTCCCGAGACCATGGCGTCGGCCGTGGCGACAGTGCTCGAGCGCCAGTTCTCGACCATTGCCGGCATCGACGAGATGAGCTCGGCAAGCGGCCAGGGCGTGACGCGCGTGACGATTCAGTTCTCGCTCGAGCGCGACATCGACGCCGCCGCGCAGGATGTGAATTCCGCCATCGCCTCGGCCGCGCGCCAGCTGCCCGCGACCATGCCGGCGCCGCCGTCCTTCCGCAAGGTAAATCCCGCCGATTCTCCCGTGTACTACCTGGCGCTCACCTCCGAGACGCTGCCGCTTTCGACGGTCAACGAGTACGCCGAGACGTACCTCGCGCAGCGCATCTCGACGGTGAACGGCGTTGCCCAGGTGCAGGTGTTCGGCCAGCAGAAATACGCCGTGCGCGTGCAGCTCGACCCGAACGCGCTCGCGGCGCGCGGCGTCGGCATCAACGAGGTGGAGCAGGCGGTGGCGAATGCCAACGTCAATCTGCCGACTGGCACGCTCTACGGCAAAGACCGTATGTTCGCCGTGCAGGCGACGGGGCAGCTGCAGGACGCAGCGGCGTTCCGTCCGGTCATCGTCACCTATCGCAACGGTTCTCCCGTGCGGCTGCAGGAGCTCGGGCGCGTCATCGACGGCGTGCAGAACGACAAGGTCGGCGCCTGGTTCAAGGGCAAGCGCGGCATCGTGCTCGCGATTTTCCGCCAGCCGGGCACGAATACGGTGGAGGTGGTCGACGAGGTGAAGAAGCTGCTGCCCACGTTCCGAGCCGAGGTGCCTCCAGCGATCGAGATCCAGACGCTGTACGACCGTTCGGTGACCATCCGCGCCTCGGTCGGTGAGGTGAAGTTCACGCTCTACCTCGCGCTCATGCTGGTGGTGCTGGTCATTTTCCTTTTTCTGCGCAATATCCCGGCGACCGTCATTCCGGCCATCGCGCTGCCGATGTCGATCATCGGCACGTTTGCCGTCATGTACGCCTTTGGCTTCAGCCTCGACAACATCTCGCTCATGGCACTCACGCTTTGCGTCGGCTTCGTCGTGGACGACGCCATCGTCATGCTCGAGAACATTACGCGCCACATCGAAAGCGGCAAGAGCGTGCTCGCCGCGACGCTCGAGGGCTCGCGCGAGATAGTGTTCACCATCATTTCGATGACGCTCTCGCTTGCCGCGGTCTTTATCCCGGTGCTCTTCATGGGCGGAATTCTCGGCCGCCTGCTGCACGAGTTCGCCGTGACGATCATCGCGGCGGTGCTGATCTCGGGTTTCATTTCGCTCACGCTCACGCCGATGATGTGCAGCCGCATTCTCAAGCCGCATGGCAGCGTGCCGCGCCACGGCCGGCTTTACTGGGCGTTCGAGCGCGGCTTCGAGGCGTGGCGCCATGGCTACGACGTGTCGCTCGCCTGGACGCTACGCCATCAGCGCTCGGTGATCCTGGTCTTCCTCGCGATCTGCGTCCTGACCGGCGTGCTCTTCGAGCGCGCGCCCAAAGGCTTCCTGCCGAGCGAAGACTCAGGGCAGCTCTTCTGCTTCTTCGAAGGTCCGCAGGACGCTTCGTTCGAGGCGATGATCGAGCTGCAAAACCGCGTTGCCGCGATCGTGCGCGACGACCCGAACGTCGACGCGGCTATGGCCTTCGTCGGCGCGACCGGCTTCTCGCCTTCGCTCAACGTCGGCCGCATGACCATCACGCTCAAGCCATTCAAGGAGCGCAAGCCCGCCGACCAGGTGGTGCGCGAGCTGCGGCCGAAGCTCTCGGGCATCCTCGGCGCCAAGGTGTTCCTGCAGAACGTGCCGTCGATACGTATCGGCGGCCAGCTTACGAAGAGCCCCTACCAGTACGTGGTGCGCAGCGCGAACGCGGACGAGCTCTACCATTGGGCGCCATTCATCGAGCAGAAGTTGCGCTCCCTCCCCGACCTCGTGGACGTCGCGAGCGACCTTCAGATCACCCGACCGCAGGTGACGGTGCAAATCGAGCGCGAAAAGGCCTCCGCCCTTGGTGTCTCCGCGCAAACGATCGAGATGGCGCTCAACAACGCTTACGGGGCGCGGCAGGTGTCGACGATCTACACTGCCACCAACCAGTACTGGGTGATCCTCGAGGTGGCGCCGCGCTACCAGACGGATCCGACGCTGCTACCGCTCCTCTACGTGCGCTCATCCACGGGCGCACTCGTGCCGCTCAGTTCGGTCGCGAGGCTTGCGCCGAGCATTGGTCCGTTGCAGGTCACGCACTTGGGGCAGCTCACCTCGGTCACGCTTTCGTTCGATCTGCGTCCGGGCATCGCCCTTTCGCAGGCGATCGCGCAGCTCGAGGCGGGCATGCGCGAGCTGCAGGTGCCGGTGACGCTAAGCGGCACGTTCTCGGGCACGGCGCAGGCCTACCAGAGCTCGCTTCAGGGCATGGGCATCCTGATCCTGCTCTCGATCGTCGTCATTTATCTCGTGCTAGGCGTGCTCTACGAAAGTTTCGTCCATCCGCTGACGATTCTTTCCGGTTTGCCCACCGCCGGCCTCGGCGCGCTGCTGACCCTGATGCTGTTCGGCGTCGAGCTCAACATGTACGCCTTCGTCGGCATCATCATGCTGGTCGGCATCGTGAAGAAGAACGCGATCATGATGATCGACTTCGCCATCGAGGCGCAGAGGAAGGACGGCCTGCCGGCCGAGCAGGCGATCCACCAGGCTGGCATCATCCGTTTTCGCCCGATCATGATGACCACCATGGCCGCGCTCATGGGCAGCCTGCCGATCGCCATCGGCTTCGGCGCCGGCGGCGGCGCGCGCATGCCGCTTGGCCTCGCGGTGGTCGGCGGCCTGCTCCTTTCGCAGGTGCTGACGCTCTACATCACGCCGGTAATCTACGTCCACTTCGAGCGCCTCCAGGTCTGGCTCAACCGACCCAAGCAAAGCGAGGATGCGGCCCGTGCCGAGCACCCCCGAGTCGCGTAGCCTCGCCGTGTTCTGCGACTTCGAGAACGTCGCGCTCGGCGTGCGCGAAGCGAAGTACGCGCAGTTCGACATGGAGAAGGTCCTCGAGCGGCTGCTGCTCAAGGGCTCGATCGTCGTCAAGAAGGCGTACTGCGACTGGGAGCGCTACAAGGAGTTCAAGAGCACCATGCACGCCGCCTCTTTCGAGCTGATCGAAATCCCGCACGTGCGGCAATCCGGCAAGAACTCTGCCGACATCCGCATGGTGGTCGACGCGCTCGACCTTTGCTACACGAAATCGCATGTCGACACCTTCGTCATCGTCAGCGGCGACTCCGACTTCTCGCCGCTTGTCTCGAAACTGCGCGAAAACGCAAAGACCGTGATCGGCGTCGGGGTGAAAAATTCGAGCTCCGATCTGCTGATCGCCAACTGCGACGAGTTCATCTATTACGACGACCTGGTGCGTGCCGAGGAGCAAAAACGACGCGCCGCCAAGAAGCGACGCGAATCGGCGCCAGCCGGCGAAGACAAGAAGCAGGAAGCGTTCGACCTGATGCTCGAAACGTTGCACGCGCTTGCCGCCGAACGCGGCGAGGACGAGCGCATTTGGGGCTCGATGGTGAAGCAGGCGCTCAAGCGCCGAAAGCCTGGCTTCAACGAGTCGTACTACGGTTTTCGCGCCTTTTCCGACCTTCTCGAGGAGGCCGAGAAGCGCGGCCTCGTCACCCTGCAGCCGGATGAAAAGTCGGGCGGCTATCTCATCCGCCCTTCCGCCTAAGCCCTCGGCCGCCCAAGTCGCGGCTGCCGCAGGCCGAGGCATTCGGGACGTCGTCGCCCCCGAGCTGCGCGTGCTCTTCGTCGGCATCAACCCCGGCCTTTACACGGCAGCGACCGGTCATCACTTCGCCCGACCCGGAAACCGCTTCTGGCCCGCGCTGCACGCAGCCGGTTTCACCGAGCGGCTTCTGCACCCGAGCGAGCAGCGCTTGCTGCTTAGCCGCGGCTATGGCATCACCAACCTCGTCAACCGCGCGACCGCTGCGGCCGATGAAGTTGGGGCGCAGGAATTCGTCGCGGGCCGGGGGCGGCTCGCCGCCAAGGTGCGGCGGCTGCGACCGAAAGCCGTCGCGTTCCTTGGCGTCGGCGCCTATTGCCATGCCTTCGGGCTGCGACGCGCGGCGCTTGGCGCGCAGGCCGAGCGCTTCGAGGGCGCGCTCGTCTGGGTGCTGCCAAACCCCAGCGGTTTGAACGCCAACTACCCGCTCGATGCCCTGGTCCAGCTTTTCAAGACGCTGAAAAAGGCAACCGACTAGCGCCTTCGCGCTCTAAGCACCGATGCCACGCTCCCGCCCTCGAAGCGACGACCTCCATGGCAACGCGCCCGATAACGCGCGCACCGCGCTCCTCATCATCGACATGATCAACGCGTTCGACTTCCATGGCGGGCGCTCGATGCTGCCGCGCGCGCTCGCCGCGGGGCGCGCCATCCGCAGGCTCAAGGAACGGGGCAAAGCGGCCGGCATTCCGGTCGTGTACGTGAACGACAATTTCGGGCGATGGCGCTCCGACTTTCGCATGCTGCTCGAACATGTCATGCGCCGCGGCTGCCCGGGCCGGCCGATCGCCGAGCTGCTCGCGCCGCAGGACGACGACTATTTCGTGCTCAAGCCCAAGCACTCGGGCTTTCAGTTTTCTGCGCTCGACCTCCTCCTCAGTCACCTGGGTGCACGCACACTGATACTTACCGGGGTGGCGGGCAACTTCTGCGTGCTCTTTACGGCTAACGACGCCTACATGCGCGACTACCGGCTGGTCGTGCCGGCGGACTGCGTGGCGTCGCTACGGCCGCGCGATGACCGTTATGCGCTCGCGCATATGGCGGAGGTGACCAAGGCCGATGTACGCCCTTCCCGCGAGCTCGACTTAGCCGCCCTCTAGCTGCTTGTAGACGAGGTTGGCGAGCCGCAGCAGCTCGTCTCGGCTGAGGTCGGCCGAGGAAAGCGCATAGCCCATCTCGCGGTCGATCCAGTAGAACACGCCGACGTTGTTCTCGCGCGCATAGCGGAACGCGGTCTCGCGGTTGCGCGACGCTTCGGTGCGCACATAGAGCGTGAGGCGCCTTCCATTCTGCGACTGGTACATGAAGAGCGCCACCGGTCCGCTGTCGCCCGGCAGGAGCCGCCCGCCGACGAGCGACATGCCGACCTCATCGAGCTTCGGCGCTCGCACCTTGGCACCGAGGCGCTTCGAGAGCCACGCCACGAGATGCTGCTCGTCGTCCGCGCCCACTTCCACCGGATGGCGCACTTCGGGCGAATACACCGCGTGCGCGATCGCCGCGCGCCGCGCGAGCAGGTTGCCGTCGGGGGAGCTTTGCACGACCGGGCGCGCTGGCCGCGCGTACCAGCCCGCCGTCACGCCCACTGCGATGCCAAGCACGATGCCGGCCGCGAGTGCGGCAAAGCGGCGCCAGGGGAATCGCGGACGCGCGGCATGCGCGAGGCGCTCGGGCACGGGCTCGCGCAACAGGCCGTCGTAGGCGGCGCGCACCTCTTGCGCGAGGCGTCGATACGCCGCCACCCGCTCGGCCTCCTCAGGCCGCGCGGCGAGCCACGCTTCGACCTCGCGCCGACGCTCGGGCGAAAGGCGTCCGTCGGCATACGCCTGGAGATCGGCTTCGCTCGTCGACGGCTCGCTCACTTCACCACCTTCAGTTTCGCACTCGCCGTCTGGCCGAGCATCATCGCGCGCAGCTTTTCGCGGGCGCGCGAAAGGCGCGACATCACCGTGCCGATCGGAATGCCGAGCGTTCGCGCCACCTCGTCGTAGCTCATTTCCTCGAGCGTCACGAGGAGCAACACCGCGCGCTGGTCGGCCGGCAGCCGCGCGATGGCGCGATCGAGATCGCGCACGAGAAGCGCATCGGCTTGCGTGCCGCGCTGCGCGAGCTCGGGCATCTCGTCGCCGATCGGGTCGGCGAGCCGAGCGGCGCGCACGCGGTTCACATGGACGTTATGCATCACGGTAAAAAGCCAAGCACGCAGATCCGTACCCTGCCGGTAAAGATGGAGCTTCGCCCATGCGCGCTCGAGCGTGTCCTGGACGAGGTCGTCGGCGCTCGCACGATCGCCCACTAGCGCGCGGGCATAGCGGCGTAACCGCGGTATCAATTCCACCAGGCGCTCGGCGTCTTCCATGGGAAAACAATTCTGCCCTGAGCGCTATTCCAGTTTATTTCGGCGCATCGGGCAATGGCGGCAGGCTGCGAAGGTAGGCGATGAGCGCGTCGAGATCCTGCGCGGTGAGCTGGCCCGTCGTATTACGCACCACCTCGCCCATGGTCTCGGCGATCACATCTCCGTCCGGGTAAAGACCGCTCGTGAGGATGTCCTTTAGCTCACCATCGCCGTATTTTTTAAGCCGGGTCGGCGTGAGGTTCGGGGCAGTGGTGCGCTCCCCGAGCTTAGCACCGGCGAGATGACGGTCCTTGTTTGGCGCGCCGAAGGCGTTGCGCGGCGTATGTCACTCACCGCAGTGGCCGAGGCCCTCCACCAGGTAGGCGCCGCGGTTCACCGCTTGGCTTTTGGCTGGATCCGGCTGAAATGGGCCCAGCGTGAAGAAGAGCCGCTTCCAGGCGCCGACCGCTGCTCGCGATCGATAAAGCACACCGATCTCGTGCTCCTGGTTCGCGCGCGATGAGGGCTTCAGCGTGCGCAGGTACGCCCATAGATCGCGCAGGTCTGCATCCGTGGTGCGAGTAAAGGATGGATAGGGAAACGACGGAAAATAGTTCGCTCCATCCGGGCGCACGCCCTCGCGTATCGCGCGCATGAAATCTTCGAGTGCCCAGCGCCCAATCCCATGTTGTGGGTCCGGCGTGATATTCGGGCCGTAAAAGGTGCCGAAAGGCGTTTTTAGCGCGCGCCCTCCGGCGTAGGGCGTCGCACCGTCAGCTTCCTCCGTGTGGCAGCCGATGCAGCCGCCGGCTTTTGCCAGATACTCGCCACGCTTGGCGTCGCCTTGGGCAAGGGCGACAGTCGCGCTGATCAGAAAAAAAAGCCCCGCTGTTGCGGGGCCGATCCGATCCATTCGCGCCTACTGCTTCGCCTGAAACATGTCGTGACATCCGCCGCATGTTTTGCCGACAGCGCCGATCTGGGCTTTCACGGCCGCTTCGTCGCCGCTGCGGCTGACTTCATAGAGCTTGTGCGCCTCCTGCTCGAGCCGGCTCGCCGCCTCCTTGAACTTCTCCGGTTGTTCGAAAACCGCGGGCAACGCACGCGTTTGCTGTACGCCTTTAGTGCTCGGATCAAAGCCGTCCCACGCCATACGGCTAAGGTTATCCAGAAACGTCGCGCTGAGGCGCACCTGATCCGCGTTATACGGCGTGCGGCCCTGTGCCATGGCCGCCAACGGGAAGAAGTATTTGCCCTGCAGGACCATCTTCGCCTGTCGCTGTTTCACCAAAATTTCCGGCTTTACCTGTGCGAATGCCGTTCCTGCCACGAGCATGACCGCCGTGCCGACAACGAGACAGCTTCTTTTCATCGCGCTCTCCAAGGTGGGGATACCGAGCGCGAACACCGGGCGCACGACGGCTATTCCGCTCGTCTCACGGACGCAAGCCAGCCGCGTATTCCGCGACGGCGCGAATCTGTCCGTCGTTCATGTGCGCGGCGACGCCGCGCATTACGCCGTTCTGGTCGTTGGCGCGCTTTCCCTCGCGGAAAGCCGTGAGCTGCGCAGCGATGTACTCGGCGAACTGCCCGGAGAGGCGGGGGAACTGGGCCGGGATACCGGCGCCCGCCGGCCCATGGCAGCCGGCGCATGCGGGTATGCCGCGCGCCGTGTCGCCGCCGCGCCATAGCTTCTGGCCGAGCGCCGCGACCTCCTTGTCGGCCGCCGCGGCGGGCTTCGGCGCCTGGCCTGCGTAATAGGTGGCGAGCGCCTTCATGTCGTCGGCTGAGAGGTTCGCGACCATGCCGTTCATGATCGGGCTCTCGCGTAACGGCTTATTGCCGCCGTCGGCCTTGAAGTCACGCAGTTGCTTTTGCAAGTACTCGGTAATCTGTCCGGCGATCTTCGGATTCGCGGGTGCGGTGCTGTTGCCATCGGCCGCGTGGCACGCGGCGCATACTTGCGCCGCGATGGATTGCGCCTTGTCCTGAGCGGACGCCGCCGCCGCGACGACGCACGCCGCGACAACGCCCAATGCACGCTTCATCCCCGCTCCCGACATGCGAAAGGCGCGATTTTATTAGAATTCCCCGTCTGCGCATGGCGCTTTTCGCGCACGCATCGTTTCTCTGCGCGGCGGGGCGCGTCGCCGACTTTCCCGCGCCCGGCCCACTCGAGATCGTTTTCGCCGGCCGTTCCAACGTCGGCAAATCGAGCGCCATCAATGCGCTCGCCGGACGAAAGGCGCTCGCGCGAACGAGCAAAACGCCGGGGCGCACGCAGACCATCAATTTCTTTTCCCTTGGCGAGGCCGCACGCCTCGTGGATCTCCCCGGCTACGGCTACGCGCGCGTGCCGCAGGCGATGCGTGACGAGTGGCGCGCGCTCGTCAATGCCTATCTCGGCTCCGCGCGATCACTGGCCGGCGTCGTGCTTGTCATGGATGCGCGCCATCCGTTAACGCCACTCGACGAGCAACTCGTGGATTGGCTCGCCGAGCACCGATTGCTCGCGCTGCTAGCGAAGGCGGACAAGCTCTCGCGCCGCGCGCAACAGGCGCTCCTCGTCGACATCGCGCAGCGGCTGCGGGGAAGCGAGGCGCTACTTTTTTCGAGCGTAACGCGACAAGGTGTCGAGCAATGTCGCGACCTGCTTGCGCGCTGGCTCGAGCAGGCCGCGGAAATAAAAAGCCCCCGGTAAAGGGGATATAAACCGGGGGCAAAAACGCCTTAACTTTTGGATTAAGGCACCCGCTCAGGGAGGAGAAGCGGGAGACGATCAACTCGTCTACAGGTAAGATGGCGCCCCGCGGGAAAAGTTCATCCCCGCAATAAGCCGAAAAACCTATACGCGATGAAGGTCTACGGCAACTTTCCGGGTGTGCGCATGCGCCGGATGCGCCGCTCGGAATTTTCCCGACGCCTCATGCAGGAACACGTGCTGAGCGCGGCGGACCTCATCTATCCGGTCTTCATCATCGACGGCAAAGCCCGCACGGAGAAAGTGGATTCGATGCCGGGTATAGAGCGCGTCAGCGTCGATCGCCTTTATCCGGTGGCTGAGCAATGCCTGAAGCTCGGGATACCAGCGCTCGCGCTTTTCCCGGCCATCGATGCGCGATTGAAGACAGCGGACGGTCGCGAATCGTTCAATGCGAAGGGCCTTATTCCGCGGGCGGTCAGCGCGATCAAAAAAAGGTTCCCGGAACTCGGGGTCATGACCGACGTCGCCCTCGATCCGTACACCTCGCACGGTCAGGACGGCGTGATCGACGACGCAGGCTACATCCTGAATGACGAGACGCTCGACATTCTCGTGAAACAAGCGCTCGTTCAGGCCGCCGCCGGTGTCGATATCGTCGCGCCCTCCGACATGATGGATGGACGCATCGGACGCATTCGCGCCGCGCTCGAGAAGGCCAGCCACATCCACACCCTCATCCTCGCCTATTCGGCCAAATACGCCTCCGGGTTCTACGGCCCATTTCGTGACGCCGTCGGCTCCGCGAAATTTCTCGGCAAAAGCAACAAAAAGACCTACCAGATGGACCCGGCGAATTCCGACGAGGCGTTGTGGGAGGTCGGCCTCGACCTTGCCGAAGGCGCCGACATGGTGATGGTGAAGCCCGGCCTTCCGTATCTCGACATCGTACGCCGGGTGAAGGACGAGTTCCGCGCGCCGACCTACGTCTACCAAGTGTCCGGCGAATACGCCATGCTGCGCGCGGCCATTGCCAACGGCTGGCTGCCGGAGTCGTGCATCATGGAAACGCTACTCGCCTTCAAGCGCGCCGGTGCCGATGGCGTGCTCACCTACTTCGCGCTCGACGCCGCCAAGGCGCTGCGCGCTCGCTAGGCGGCGAGGAGGTTCACGCCATGCGCCTCGCCCTCGCGGCGCAAGCCGCCGATACGTAGCGCAGGCGTCGCAGCCCATTCGATCGCTTCGGGCAGCCCTGCGACCGGCGGCTTTGCCGCGAGCGCGACGCCGACAAGCTCCTTCGCGCCGTTCGCATGGCGCTGCCATTCTTCGCGCCAGATGAGTTGCGGCGTCAGGTGCTGACATACGAATACGTTGGGCACGCCCTCGATCTGCACCAGGCGAAAGCGCGCTACCGTGCCGTCGACGGGTCGCGACAGGTCCATCGGCGGCTTTGCCGGCACACGCTCGGCCTGCAGAGCTTCGTACGCTGCGTCTGCATCGTCGGTGCGCAGGGCTATCGCGGCGAGGCCATCGCCTGCGCGCAGGAACTCGCGGTAGTAGTCGAGCCAGGGATGCGCGACGGGCGCTGCCAGCAGCTCGAGGTACGTGGAGGCGAACATGATGCAATGGTTCTGCGAGCCGATACTGTGCTCGCCGCGTGGCGTCAACGTGAACCCGAGGGCACGAAAGTCCTCGGCCGCGCGAACGAGATCGCGCACCGCGAGCACCGCGTGGTCAATCGCGCAGGAGAACGTCAAGCGTCTTCGCGAAGCGCTCGGGCGGTTGGTAGCCGATCACCCGCAGCTCGGGGATCTCGCGCCCCTGTGCATCGAAAAAGATGATCCCGGGCGGTCCGAAAAGCGAGAAGCGCTTGAGAAGCTCACGGTCCGCACTCGTCGCGCGCGTCACGTCGGCCTGCAGGAGCAGCACGTGTTCTAGCGACGCGCGCACGCGCGCATCCGATAGCGTGTACTTCTCCATTTCTTTGCACGAGACGCACCAATCCGCGTAGAAGTCGAGCATCGCCGGCCGGCCGGCGCTCGCCAATCGCTCTTGGAGCTGCGCCAGCGAATTTACCGACGTCCACTGCGTCGCCTCGCGCGCCGCTTGCTCGCCGCGAAAGCCCGCCAGTGGCTGAAGCGGGTTGCGGCTGCCCGCGAGCCCGCCCACGGCGAGCACGGCAGCGCCTAGCGCCGCGAGCGCGGCGAAGGCTTTGCCGACTCGCCCGAGCGAACGAAGAAAAACCGCCGCGAGCCCGGCGAGCGCGGCCCAGCCGAGCATCTCGGCGAGCGACGGAATGACGGGCGTCAGTATCCAGAGCGCGACCGCGAGGAGGAGCACGCCGAAGAGCCGGCGCACGCTGACCATCCATGGGCCGGCTTTGGGCAAAAGCGCTCCCTCCGAGACACCGACGGCGATGAGCGGCAGACCCATGCCCGTAGCGAGTGCGAAAAGCGCCGCGCCGCCGAGCACTACATCGCCCGAGCGCGATATCTGCAGAAGGGTGCCGGCGAGCGGCGCCGAGACGCAGGGACTGACGATCACCGCCGAAAACACCCCCATGGCGGCCACCGAAGCGATACGCCCGCCGCGCAACCGCTCCTGGCCAGCGTGCAGCCGTTGGGCGAGGAAAGCCGGAAGCTCGAGCTCATAGATGCCGAACATCGAGAGCGCGAGAAGCACGAAAATGACCGCAAAGGCGCCCAGCACCCAAACGTTTTGCAGATAACTCGCGATCAGCGACCCGGCATACGCGGCACCGATGCCGGCCGCGGCATAGGTGAGCGCCATGCTCACCACGTAGATGGAGGAAAGCGCGAGCGCTCGGGATTTGGTGAGCCTGCCGCCTTCGCCGGCGATGATCCCTGAGAGGATCGGGATCATCGGCAGCATGCACGGCGTGAATGCGAGGAGCAGGCCGAGCACGAGGAAGCCGGCGAGCACGAGGGCCAAGTTGCCCTCGAGCAACCGCGCGATCTCGAAGTCGCTCGCATAAAGCGAAAATCGGGGCGGCCCCATACCCACGGCCCCTGCGCCCCCCAGGCGCAGCACGGCGCGCGATTCCGTCGGCACGTAACACACGCCCGCGTCGGCGCAACCTTGCGAGGTCACTTTGAGGTCGAAGCGGCCCTGGCCCTGCGCCGGCACCACTATCGCCACCGCGCCTCGGTAAATCGGCATCTCGCCGAAGAACTCGTCCTTGTGCGGCAGGGCGGGCGGAAACTCGGCCTTGCCGAGCTTCACGTCGCCGTCCGCGGCGAAGTTGAAGCGGTCGCGGTAGAGGTAATAGCCGTCGGCGATTACGAAACGGATTTCGACGGCACCATCGAGCGCGCGCGCCGAAAAGCGGAATGCCTGCTCCGGATCGAGCAGATCGGCGGCCGCCGCCGACGTGGCGGCGAGCAAGGCTACGAGGTAGGCGAGTGCTTTCAACCTTTGGTTTCTTCCGCGACCCAGTCGAGGTAAGCCGGCAGGCCGCGCTCGATAGGGACCGCGATGATCTCGGGAAGTTCGTACGGATGACCGGCGCGCAAGGCCTGCTCGAGCGCCGGGTAACGCTCGCGCGTTGTCTTGATGAGCATCGGATGCTCTTCGTCGTGCTGGAGGGCGCCCTGCCAGCGGTAAACCGACCGGCAGGGCGCGAGGATATTGATGCAGGCGGCGAGATTCTTTTCCAGCAGCTGCTCCGCGAGACGCTCGGCCGCGGCGCGGTCGGGCAAATTAGTGAGTACCAAAAGCGTGCTCATGCTCGAGCCCCTCGTGCACCGTCGGATAAAGAAGCCGCACGCCGAGCAACGTCTTCAGCCGGCGATTATCGAGGCGCCGCGATTCGCGCATGAAGCTCGCCACCGCGGAGGGGACCAGCGCGTCGATCTCGCGCCGCGCGACCCGCGCCGGGCGTGCGAGCCCCGCGTGATCGGCGACCAGATCGAGCCAGTCGCCCAGGAGCATTTGCGTGTCGTCGCAGGCGTTGTAGACACCTGACGGCGCGGCTTCCTCCAAGGCACGCGCGACGATGGCGGCGAGGTCATCGGCGTGGATATGGTTCGTATACACGTCGTCTTCGCGCCGCAGGACCGGAAAGCCCGCCCTCAGCCGCTCGAGCGGCAGGCGGTCGGCGGCATAGATGCCGGGCACGCGCAGGATGACGAG
>JBHELS010000249.1:0-7923 GCA_046263015.1 Burkholderiales bacterium
ACGAGGAGAAGCGCTTTATGAGCGAGGATGTTCACGAGCCTCGGCACACCGCCGCTCGCCCGATAGAGTTCGCGCCTTGCGGCCGGACGCAAAAGATCGGGGCCGTTGTAGCCCGCGACACGCAGCCGATGGGTGAAATAGGCGCCGACCTCATCCTCGTCGAGGCCTTGCAAATCGTACTGAAAGCCGATTCGCTGGCGAAGCTGGCGGATCGATTGCGAGGCGAGCTTGCGGTTCAACTCAGGCTGGCCGAAGAGCACGACTTGGATGAGCTTGCGCTTTTCGGTTTCCAGGTTGGTGAGCAGGCGCAGTGTCTCCAGGGTTTCGAGCGGCATCGCCTGGCTTTCGTCCATACACAGCACGACGCGGCGCTCGCGCCGTGCGACGTCGAGCAACGTACGTGTGATCGATTTCAAGAGCCGGTGCTGCTCTATTCCGGGCTCGATCGGCGCGCCCAATTCCTCGGCGAAAGCCAGAAGAAAAGTGCGCGGCTCGAGGCTCGGATTGGGCATGTAGGCCGAGAGCCAATGCGCGTCATCCAGTGTGCTCAGGAACTTGCGGCAGAGAAGCGTCTTGCCGGTGCCCACCTCGCCCGTAATCTTGATGAAGCCTTCGCCGTTTTGCAGAGCGATGAGCACCGTATTCAGTGCCTCGAGCGTGCTACGGCAGGGAAAGAAGAACATCGTGTCCGGCGTGATGCCGAACGGCGGCTCGCGCAGCGCGAAATGGCCGAGATAGTTCATCGGCGCAACCCCCCCGGCGTCGCCGGATAGAAGCTCTTTACCCGTTCCTCCGTCTCGCGCACATCCTGCTGCCACCGGTCATCGGTCCCGAGCAGCGTCGGCTTGAGAAGGATGACGAGCTCGCGCTTGCGCGTCTGGCGGTCGGTATTACGCAGAAGCGGCACGTCGAGCCCCGGAATGCCGCTACGGTTGTCGCGCACATCGACGCTCATCAGCCCGCCGATGGCAACGATATTGCCGTCGCTCACGCGCACGATCGTGTCGGTCTCGCTCACCGTGCTGCGCGCGAGCGGCAATGTGATCGATGGGACCGAGCCGCCGAGGTTCACGACTCTCTGGCTTTCGGTCACCTCGCTCACCGACGGGTGGACATGCAGCATGATGTTGCCGCTGTCGTCGATGCGTGGCGTTACGTCGAGGAGAATGCCGGAGAAGAAAGGCGCTACTGAGACCGTAGGCGACTGTTGAGTCGATACGCCGACCGTCGTTGTCACCGTGGAGACATTGGTGACGAAGAACTCGTCCGTGCCCACTTTCAGCACGGCTTTCTCGTTGTTGAGCGTCGCCACGCGCGGGCTGGAGAGCACCTGCACGGCGCCCTGTGTCTCCAGGAACTGAAGCAGCGCTGCGAAGCTCGAGGTCTGCAGCGCGAGCCCGAAAATAGCGCTCGCCGGATTGCTGACCGTCGAGGCAGTACTCGCCGCAGTGGTCGCTCTGCCGAGAATGTCGACCGTTTGGCCGTTACTCGTGAGCGGCGCCCCGGGGGGATTGGCGGATAGCTGAGTGGCGCCGCGCCCCGTCGACAATTGCCCTATAGAGAGACGATCTCGAAAGATGGCCCAATTGATGCCGGCCTGGAAGCCATCGGCGAGCGTCACCTCGATGATCTTCGCTTCAAGCATGACCTGACGCTCAACGGCAATGCGCGTCTCGCGCAGATATTGCTCTACGCCACGCAATTCCTCGGGCATCGCCCGCACCACGACGATGCCGGAATGCGGTGTCACGATAACGCCGCGTCCTTCACCTTGGCCGACGATGGATACCAAAGCCGCGCGCAGCTCGCTCCAGAAATCACTCAGCTGCTGGGTCGAGACGCGGCTCGAATCGATCGAGCGCGCAACCGGCAGCTGTCCCGGCGTGCCGGGCAAGCTCGTGGACGCTAGCGCGCCGGGCGCTCCTGCACCCGGGGCCGCGCCGACATCGGCCACCGAACCGGACTGCACCCGCAGGTCGCTCGTCCCGCGTCGCTGTCCGGTCAGGTAGTTCACTCGGAAAATACGGGTCTGGATGCCGGCGGGCAGGATCGATATGCGGCTCCCGTCGATGCGGTAGTCGTAGCCGTAGAGATCGCGCAAGGCGTCGAGCGCCTCGCGGATCGTCACGTCCTTGAGAGACACCGAGACCGTGCCGCTGACGCGCGGATGGACCAGCATGCTGTAGCGCGTGCCGCTCACGAGCGACATGAATACTTGCGACGCGGGCGCATTGTTGACCGAGAGGTCAAAGCGCGGCTCGAGGGGCTGGCCGGCGACGTTTGGCATCTCCATGCGAAGCGGCGGTAGCAGTGCTTCGTCGACGGCGGCCGGCGTCTGGTCGCCCTTGCGCTGTGAGTTTGCCTTCTCCAGCTCGCCGGTGATGTGGTCCCCGACGCTCGTCGGCCGCGATGGCGGTACGGTGCAAGCGGCAACTACGAGGGCCGCGGCAAGGACGCTCGTTATATTTTTTGTCGACATGTTATTTCCCTTGCGGCGCGGCGCTTGGGCGCTTGCCGGCCTGCGGAAGCAGCTTGAGCGAGTCGTCGCGACCGTCGCGTCGAATAACGACCTCGGTCTGCGTAATACGCACTATTCGGCCATCGCCGTATCGCTCGCCCTCGGTGTACTGGGCGCCACCAATGATGGCGATCCGCCGGTCGGGCGCGATAAGGATGGACTCGAGTCGCGGCGTGCCGGCCGTGCTCGCCGCCTCGCCCGCGTAATCGTCGCGCGGCGGACGAAACGGATCGCTGAGCGGCGCCGCAAGGGCGGCGCCGACACCGGCTAGCAACGCAAATGAGAGCGCAAGACGCGTCATACGGCGAGCCAGGCGCGGTCGAAGCTCACGGTATGAACCGTGATCTTCAAGGTGATCAACGGATGCGTGGTCACCGCGAGTTCCGCTCGCGCCCAGTAAAGCTGGTTCGGCAGGTTCTCGAGCGAACGCAGGTAATCGTAGAGCTCGCCGTAAGTGCCGCGGACCGTGAGCTCGAGACCGTGGCGATACATCGACGTAGAAGTGAGGCCGACCGGAGCGCGCGTCGCCGGCGCGACCGGTAGCGTCCGCAAGTCGACAAGCACAAGGCCGCGGTGGCGCTCGAGCAGCTCGGCCAAAAGGCGGCGCATACGCTCAGGCGGTGTGAAGCGTCGTTGCTGGTCGGCGATGCGCAAATTGAGGGCGCGAAGGTCTTCGCGCAGTTGTGTCCGGCGCTCGCGGTTGGCGGCGTCGGGGTCGTATTGCGTGCCCCGGACGAGGGTATCGAGCTGCGTCTGCAGCCCGGCCAAGTCCTTCTGTGCCTGCGCCATCTCGGTCGCGAGACGCCGCTGCTTCGCCCGCAAAGGTCCAATGGCGAGTGCGTTTGCGATGATGACCAAGGCGAGGGCGAGGACGAAAAAAATGAGTACGCGCTCGCGCAGGCCGAGGGCGTCGATGCGTCCAGCCGCACGCGCAAGCCGCTGTTTCATTGCGTTGCTCCCGGCCCACCGCCCGCGTCGTCGGCGACCTGCAAGGGCGCACTGACGGAGAACTCAACGAAGGTTTTCGGCTCGCCGCTTAGCGCCGCCGTGGCGCTCTCCGCTGAGGCGCTGTGCCCCGTGAGCTTTAGCTCGGTGACATGGCGGCCTTGCATGATCGATTCATTGCCGAGGGCATTCAGGAACGTCGACATCAGCTCGGGTCGGAGCGCCCGTCCCTGCACGCGCACCTGATTGCCTGCGTCGCTGATGGCGATCGCGGTAAGCCAGACGCCCGGAACCACCTGTCGGCCGAAAGCGGCGAAGTACTCGGAAAAGCCCGCCGTGTTGCCGAGCTCTCCGCTGTCCAACGCGTGCAGGCTCGCCTCGCGCGCACTCACTTCCGTCTGCAGCCGAGCGACCTCCGCCTCGAGCGCTTTGCTCGCGCTGCGCCCAGGCGCCTTTACGAGGTTCGTCACCTGCTCGCGTTCCTGCTTTACTTGCTCCCCGACCTGCTTCGCGAGGCGCTCTGCAGAAAGCGCCTGCACGGTCGCATAGAAGTACAAGCAGAGGAGCCCGACGGCGATGACGCCGAGGGCTTGCGCCATCGTACGCGCCGAAAACGGTCGCTGCCTCTCCTCGAAGAGCGGGTTATATAGATTGATCTGCTGCGTCATGACGCTTTGGCGGGTTCGCGCAATGTCGCGCCGAGCAAGTGGAAAAATTGCCAGCCCAACCCGCCGGTGAAGTCGATATCCGGTGCGATGTCGAGCACGTCTTCGAGCTGCAGCTCTTCCACCGGCACATCAAGGTTCGCGCCGAGATAGATGTGCAGATCCGTATCCGCGGGGGTCGGCGCGATGAGCACCTTCGCCACGCTAATCGACGGGAATTGCCGCTCAAGATGATCGAAGCTTCGCTGCACCTCGAGCAGCACGCGGTTCTTCGGATCGTCCACGGTGCCTTGCGCAACGGCTTCCAGTTCATGAAGCGCCACGTCGATGCGACGGGCAAGATAGAGTTCGCCGCGAAAATTGACGGTCAGGAGAACGCGGTCGTCTGCCGGATAAATGAGCGCGAGCCCTCGGTCCGAGGATTCCAGCTGTGCCGCGATATTGCGTTGCGCGGTCTCCTCGATATCGATAACGCTGAGCGGCATGCGAGCGCGCGTGAACCGCTCCATGCAGGAGCGGATGACGTCGTTCTTCGCGGCCGCCGCGTACATCGTGTGCGCCTGGCTCGCACCCGCAGGATCCGGGGGCACGTCAAAAATATCGACGGTCGCCTGCTCGACCGGATAGTCGAGCATGTCCTTCACTCGCCAGCGCGCAGCGTTCTTGAGCTCGCTAGCCGGTACGTTCGGTGCATCCACCAGCAAGAGCTGATAGTCGGCGGGCGGCAGCACGGTGAGGCGCTGATAGCGCTCGAAACCGAGATCACGAGCGACACGCTGCAATTCCTTGTCGTCGCCGAACGCCTGCGTACCGCAGCGCGTGATGGTGGTTTTGCCGGCGTTCGCGCGGCCATGGACGTAACGGAGCTCGCGCGCGCCGAGCGCTATCGCGAGCCAACCCGACTCGCGCTTGCTAGGCCTTTTCAGAAAAGCGACCACGCAGACTTTCGCCCCATTATTAGTGTTTGACTTGAAGTTAAGGCAATAACCATTTGTTGTCAAATGGATTTCTTAAGAGTCCCGGAGCGCGAACCGCCGACACCGCCGGCGTGTGATTTATTTGGTGAGGATGAGCTGGAGCTGACGCTCAACGTAGGTCTGATCCGGATTCGCCTTCGGACACGAAGTGGCGTTGCAGCCGGTCGCGACGAGCGTGTAGACGTCCACGTTTGCGCCAGCATCGTTGTCCGTCTTGCGGCTGCACGTCACGGTTACGGCAAAAGCAGCGGCTCCGGCCGGCGCACCGAGAGTGCTCAACGGCACGGTTTGCGTTCCGGCGGCCGCCGGCGCGGTGGTGCATGTCGACGTCGCGAACGTTCCGGCGCTATTGCGCAATACCTGGAAGGCCGCCCAATCGATGCCAGTGCGGGCCGCCTGATAGGCCCGGGCGCCTTGCTCGTCCTGGGACACCGCCTCGATCTGAGCCGTCGATATCGTGACGAGATACAAGCCGATCGCCGCGAGCGTCACGATCAGAAACAACGCGGCCATGAGCATGAAGCCTTTCATGGCACGTTATTCACGTGCACCGAGTGATACAGCGTGACTTTTTCATTGCCGGTCTTCGTCGCTTTGGCAAGCGTCAATGTCAGGGCGAGGAGCCCGACGCCAGCCGATACCGTTGCGCTGTAATCAAAGCTGCAACCCGTCACATCGGACGCGATCAACGCTGATGCGCCGCCGGAAATCGTCGCCGGGTCGAGGTTCGTGGTGAATGCATAACCGGAGTAGCGCTTTATCGTCCCGGCAGTCAAATCGCATACATAAGCGACCGGTTTCATGACGATGTAGAAACGCTTTCCAGGCGAATCGTGCGACGAAGCGACGAACGTGGTGGCACCGAAATTGACGGTGTTGCCGCCTGTCAGCGAAACGATCGCGGCGCGGTTTGGATTCGCTGGCGCGGTGTCGTACGCGTTCTGGTCAGTAAAACCGGTGCCGTAGTTGTTCAGAACCAAAAAATCGTTCGCCGTGACCGTCGCGTCGTCCGGTATCGCCCCGACCGACTTGAAGCAGCTATCGCTCGTACCGAATGCGAGCTCATCGGTCGCAGATCCACAGGCACCGCTCGATGTGGTGCGATAGCGGCCTGCCGTGCGCACCGGAATGAACTCCATTACCGAGCCGTTCGTGCGCACGCTGTTCGGCAGAGCGAGGCGCACTTCACGCCCCATGCGCTGCAGCGTGTTATCTGCGATGTCGGTGAGTTCGGCGCGCGCCGTGAGGTCGATAGCCTGCTGGACCGGATTGGCAAAAAAGACCGTCGCCGCGACGACGATCGAGACGACGATCATGGCGATCACCATCTCGAGAAGGGTCACGCCGCGGCAGCGCCGCATGTGATCAGGGTGAATTCGGGGCATATCGAACTCGGTAGCCTTGCAAGGCCACGCTGACGCCGGCCGGGCCGGTTGCCGTGACCGTGATGCGCAGCGCGTCATGCACGTCGCCTACGGCCGGCAACTCGTTTGCCGCGATGTTGGCGATCGCGACGCTCACGGCGTAACCATTAAGGCCGCCGCTCGGTGATACGGATGCTCCTGCCATGTTGACAATGCCGGTTCCCGCCATTGAGAGGCCGTGGTAGTCACTCACGTTATCCAGGGTCGAACGGGTCGCAAGTGATTCCGCGCCTTCACGTCCGACCCCCTCAACAGTGGTACAGCCTGCCTCGTTGGCGGCTGTGAAGACCGCTGTATCGTCGGGGTCGCAGAACGTAAACCCCCGTAGTTCAATCTCCTCCAGGATGGAACTCGCCAGGGCCAATGCTTGTTTGCGCACGACCGGATCGACGCTTGCACGGGTCGCATTCGAATAGAGAGCCAGGATCGAAGCGAAGCCAATCCCCATGACGACGATGAAGATTACTGCCTCGATCAGCGAAAAGCCGCGAGTACGCGGATCAAAGGACATAACCCGTCTCGCCTACCACGCTGATGCTGTTTCCGCCGACGGTAAGAGTGATTGGCGAGCTCGGCTGGCCAAGCCCATTGAACGAGAACGTCGTCGTCGGGGTAACCGTCACGCCATTCGGCGCGCTCAAGCGATACATGCTGAGCTCGCTCGTACAACCGGCGTCGTAGCAGACGCGCACAAGCGCCGGCTGCACGACGACATACATAAGCCGGCGCTGGGCCACCGCCTGCCTCTGCGCGTAGCGCGTCGCCGCCCGCACCTGCTCGGTAAACCACGCCGCCTTGGCTTGCGTATCGGCAAATTGCGGTATGGCGAGCGCCGCGATGATGCCGGCAATGACCATCGTGATGACGAGCTCGAGCAGGGAAAAGCCGCGCATGCGCATCAGCCTTGCTCTTTCGCTTCGAACTTGGAGATGAGCTCGCGCTGTGCCTTTACGCCTGCATCGAGGGGCGCAAGCGAGAAGGCGCGCCGTCCCCAGTTCTCGAGCGTCGCCTTGTCGGCCGGCGCGGCGAGCATCGCGCGCAAATGAACGTGCGTGCTTATCAACCAGAGCAGGTTGCCGATCTCTCGCGGGTTCGCCGCGAATCCCGCGCGAAACGATTCGTCGGCGAGCTGAGCGGCAGCCGGCTTGCCACTCGCCTGCGCTTGCACATACCAAAACTGGCCGGCGTACCAGTGGTAGCGCCAGTCCTTCTGCTCGATACGCCGCGCAACCTCGAACCAGTACGCCGCACGCCCACCTTCGCCAAGCGACCAAAGAGCACGTGCGCGCGTCGCAGCGACTTCCGCGGCCACCGGGGTCACAACTACCCAAAGAGCTACGCCGGCGACCGCGGCTCGGGTAATGCGCTCGCCGTAGCTCAGCTCGTTCGTCGCC
>JBHELS010000250.1:0-7677 GCA_046263015.1 Burkholderiales bacterium
CGGCACCGGCTCCCAGCGGCGCTGGCTGCGCGTGTGCTCGTGCCACTTGTGCTCGTTCGGATAAATGTGCTCGCGCATGAATGCGGCGACTCGTTCGCGCAGCTCCTGCACCTTGGGCGAGTAATCGAAGTTCACGCGGCCCTCCTCAAAATCTTTTCCACCTGCTGCCAGCCGAGCTCGGCCATCGGCCGCGCGCGCGAGCCCGCGTCGCGCGCATGCTCCGAGGCTGCGGTGCCGTCGACCACGCGCTTGGCAATGCCCTGCAGGATGGCCGCGATGCGGAAAAGGTTGTACGCCATATAGAAGTCCCAGTGCGAGGCGTCGATGCCTTCGCGCCGCGTGCGCTTGCAGTACATGCCGATGTATTCGCGCTCCGAGGGGATGCCGAGCCCGGCGAGGTCGAGGCCGCCGATGCCGCGGAATTGCCCGGGCGGGATGTGCCAGCTCATGCAGTGATAGGCGAAGTCGGCGAGCGGATCGCCGAGCGTCGAGAGTTCCCAGTCGAGCACCGCGAGGATCTTCGGCTCGCTCGGATGGAAGATCACATTGTCGAGGCGATAGTCGCCGTGCACGACAGTGGTTTCGGTTTCCGGCGGAATGTTGGCGGGCAGCCAGGCGATGAGATCGTGCATCGCGCGAATCGGCTCCGTCTCGGACGCCTGGTACTGCTTCGACCAACGCGCCACCTGCCGGGCGATGTAATTTCCCGGCTTGCCGAACGCCTCGAGCCCGAGCGCGCGGTAGTCGAACGAATGGAGATCGGCGATGACGCGGTTCAGCTCATCCCAGATCGCGAAGCGCTCGGCTTTCGTCATGCCGGGGAGGCTCTGGTCCCAAAGCACGCGCCCCTCGACATAGTCCATGACGTAGAAGGCCGTGCCGATGACCGACTCATCGTCGCAGAGGAGGAGTGGCCGTGCCACCGGAAATCCGGCCGGATGCAGCGCCGCGATCACGCGATACTCGCGATCCACCGCATGCGCCGAAGGAAGGAGCTTGCCGGGCGGCTTGCGGCGAAGAACGCATTTGCGGCCATCGGCTGCGGTCAAGCGATACGTGGGATTGGATTGACCGCCCTTGAACTGCTCCACGTTGGCAATTCGAAAACCGAGCCGCCGTTCGAGCGCGTTGGTATCGATGCGATGCCGCTCGTCGACCGGCTTCGTGCCGATGAACTGCTCGAACATGGGGCTGGAAGCTTAACCTAGAATAATTGCGCCATGCCGCGCTTGCGCGTCACTCATGCGAAGGACGGGAATTTGAGGCGCGACGTCTGCGCAGCTACTTCGAGTATCGCGATCTCGACATCAAGCGCGCGAGCGAGGTACGACTGCGCAATGCAGTCGTCTATGTGCTCAAAGGCTGGCTGCTCTTCGAGTTTCAGCCGCGGCGCAGTCGCCACCGCGAGCTCAAGGACTCGAGGAATCTCGAGATGATTGAAGTGGTCGTCCCGGCGACGTGCAAGGCCTATTCCGTTCGACGTACGTAATTGTTTCGAATTATTTCGTACTTGGTACGGAATCAGGTCGCTCGCCTCGTCTGCAGCCAGAAGGTCACCGGGCCATCGTTCACGAGGCGCACTTTCATATCGGCGCCGAAGCGCCCGGTCGCGACGCGCACCGATTCGGCGGCCTTGTCGATGAAGCGCGCGAAGAGGAGCTCGCCCTCCGCCGGAGCGGCGGCGCTCGAGAAGCTCGGCCGAAGGCCGCTATTGGTATCGGCCGCGAGCGTGAACTGCGGCACGGCGAGGAGCTCGCCGCGGATGTCTTTTAGCGAGAGGTTCATCTTGCCCTCGGCGTCGGAAAAGATCCGGTAGGCCATAACGCGTTCGGCGAGCCGGTGGGCTTCCGCGTCGCCATCGCCGCGCTCGACGCCCACCAGCGCGAGGATGCCTTGCCCGATGGCGGCGACCTGGGTGCCCGCTACGTCGACTGAGGCGTGGGAAACGCGCTGAATCAGCGCGATCAAGCGATGATGTCCGGAATGAGACGCGCGCGCAGGCGCTGGATCTGATCCTTCAGCAGAAGCTTCCTTTTCTTCAGACGCTGAAGCTGGAGCTGATCCTGCCGCGGATCGGCCGAAAGCCGGGCAATGACGTCATCGAGATCGTGGTGCTCGATTTCGAACGCGTGCAGGCGCTCGCGAATCTGCGCCTTTTCCTCTTCGGTGAGGTCCGTCACCCGTTGAATGCGCCATGCTGGATTTGCCGGATCGTATCCCTATACTCGCAACCCGAAAACCCCCTTCCATGCAAGCGAACGAACGCGACGTCACGGGCAGCATTCAGACCACGCAAGCGGCAGACGTGGCGACGGAAGTCGCGCGCCTGTACCTGCGCCTCTTTCCCCGCGCCAACGCGCTCGCCCTCGAGCGCGCGTGCGCCGACCTGGCTCGCCTCTACGAGCGCGGCGATGACGCGTATTGGCCCTGCGACACCGCGTACCACGATATTCAACATGTGCTCGATGTGACGCTAGCGATGGCGCGCCTCATGGACGGCTACCAGCGCCACCGCGGCGCGCAGGCTGCGCTCAGCGCCGAGCTCTTCATGATCGGCACGCTCGCGGCGCTTTTTCACGATGTCGGATACCTGCGCCGGCGCAACGATCAGCGCCATCGCTATGGCGCCGAGTACACCCTGACCCGTGCCTCGCGCGGCGCCATGTACCTGCGCGACTACGTGCGCGCCTCGGGCTACGGCGAGCGCCTCGCGCAGCTCGCGGGCACCATGCTGCACTTCACCGGGTATGAACGGCCCGCGCCATCGATTCGCATCGGCGCGGGCTTACCGCGCCGCATGGGCGAGCTCCTCGGCACCGCGGACATCATTGCGCCGATGTCGGACCGCTGTTACCTGGAAAAATGCCGCGACCGCCTGCACCCCGAATTCGTTCTGGCTGCGCGCGCGGCGCCACGGGGGAGCGCGCTGCTGCCGGCCCTTTCCTCGGGCATGGAGCTCGTAGCGCGCGCACCGTCGTTCTTTGACGGCGCGATGAAACGTCTGGAGAAGACACTCGACGGCGTTTACAAGTACGCCGGCCGGCACTTCGGCGGCCCGAACCTTTATCTGGAGGGCATGCGCAAGAACGTCGCGCATGCGAAGAACCCCGCCGCCCCTCTGCGCCGCAAGCCGCCGGTGACGTTGGCGCCGGGCATTGAGCCCTGTCCGCCCGAACTGCTCGCCTGATGGGCTAGTGCGCCCCGCACAGCGGCCGGGTGCGACAATGCGCGCTTCCCTCGAGGAGGAACCCTCCATGTTGTCGCGTCGCGAGCACCTGAAGAGCTTGCTGGCCTTTTCTTCGCTCACGTCCATGCCGTTCGCAGCGCGAGCGCAATCCGAAGCCGATATCCCGCCGCAAGGCATCGGCCAGCGCATTCGCCATTTGTCCTATAGCGACCAGGGCGGCCGGCCCGATGCCGTACAGGTGATGGTGCATAAGCGCTACGTCTATGTTGGCCACATGTTCTCGAACGGCCTCACGATCCTCGATGCGGCCGACCCGCGAAATCTGAAGCCGGTGCACTACTTTTCGCTCGGCGATCTGACGCGCACGCATTGCATCCAGACGGCTGACGATCTCATGCTCCTCGGCAATGGCGCCAACATCGTCGCCATGCAGTCCTATGACGGCCAGCGCGGCTACTTCGAGAACAACCTCGCCGACAGCATCACGCAGCGAAAAAAGTTTCGTTCGGGCCTCTCGATCCACGACCTCTCGAAGCCGGGGCAAATGCGCGAAATTGCGTTCCTCGAGATGCCGGGATTCGGTGTCAATCGCCTGTGGTGGCCCGGCGGCCGTTATGCGTACGTGTCGGCGCACTTCGACGGCTTCACCGATCACATCCTGTGCGTGGTGGACGTCAATAACGTAACCAAGCCCGAAATCGTCTCGCGCTGGTGGCTCCCCGGCATGAATCGCGCGGCGGGCGAAAAACCGAACTTCGGCCTGGGTCGGCGCGCGGCGCTGCATCACATGTTGACGGCCGGGAACTGGGGCTACGCGTCCTGGCGCGATGGCGGCCTGACGGTGCATGACTTGACCGATCCGCGGCAGCCGAAGCTCGTCTCGCACATCAATTGGTCGCCGCCCTTCCCGGGCGGCACGCACACCTCGCTGCCCCTCCCGGGTCGCAAGCTCGCAGTGGTGGCCGATGAGGCGAACGCCGAGAAATGCGCGAAGGGGCTCTTCCACACCTTCGTCCTCGACATGCGCGCGCCGCAGAACCCGATCCCTATCGCCACGCTGCCGACGCCGCGCGAGCGCGACTATTGCGCCGCCCCGGGGACTTTCGGTCCGCACAACCTGCACGAAAACAGGCCCGGCTCGCTGCAGACCGAGGACATGATCTTCGCCACCTACAACAACGCCGGCGTGCGCATCTTCGACATCAAGGACGCCTTCTCGCCGAAGGAAGTCGCCTACTGGATACCGCCGCCGCCGCGCAAGATGATCGATCCGCGGCCGAAGGTGACGCTCGCTGCAAAAACCGCCGATATCTACGTACAGCCCGATGGTCTGATGTTTGTGACCGACTGGAATGCCGGGCTCAACGTCCTCGAGTACCAGGGATAGAATGCGCGCCCATGAAACGCAAATACGGCAAAGCCAAAAGCCGCGAGACCCTCGCCGAGCAGCGCATGCGCGAGGCGGCCGCGCAGATGAAGGACAACCGGCACAACTTCGGCTCGCAAGCGCGTAAGGGCTCCCCCATGCGCGGCAAGGTTCGCAGCCGGGCCTGAGAGATCGCTTATCCTTCCGTCGCGAGATGGAAGGCGAAGAGACCCTGCGCTGGCCCACCAACCTCGATCGCAAGGCGATCGAGCAGCGGCTCGTCCAGGCGCGCGCCACCGCGGTGAAGAACGGCTGGGCGGAAATCGCCGAGCTGCTCGCCAACGTGGAGCACAAGCCAAACGCCGAGCTCGCGCGCGCGGTGTTCGCATCGCTCGACTGGCTGCAGCGGCAGCCCGAGATGCGCTCGTTTACGCTGCATCTCGAGATGGTGGCGCTCAACCTGAAGAACCTGAAGTAAGTGCGTCTCGTCACCTGGAACGTCCAGTGGTGCCGCGGACTCGACGGCGTGGTCGACCCGGCGCGCATCGCGCGTGAAGCGCGGCGCTTCGCCGATCCCGACGTCCTTTGCTTCCAGGAGATCAATGTCGGCTTTTCCGATCTGCCGGGGAGCTCGGGCGAAGACCAGCTCGCCGAGCTTCGCCGTGCCCTCCCCGGCTTCGAGATCTTTTTCGCCGCCGCCGTCGACCTGCCCGGTCCCCACGCCAAGCGCGAGCGATTCGGTAACGCGATTGCCAGTCGCTTTCCCGTCGGCCGGGTGCTGCGCCACACGCTTCCGTGGCCGCCGAACGGGGCGCCGAGCATGCCGCGCGCTGCTCTCGACGTCGTGATCGAGGCCCCCTTCGGCCCACTGCGCGTGATCACCACGCATCTCGAGTACTACTCGAGCCGCCATCGCGCCGCGCAAATCGAGCGCTTGCGCGAGATCCATAGCGAGCGAAATCGCGAAGACGCCGGGGGCGAGCACCAAGGACCCTACCGCCGCCAGCCGAGCCCCAAGGGGGCGATCGTGTGCGGCGACTTCAATTTGCCGCCCGAGGATCCCCTGCGTGCGCGTGTCCTCGAGCCGTTCATGACCGGCGCGCCCAAGTTCGTCGATGCCTGGGAAGCGCTGAACGCGGGCGTCCCACACCCGCACAGTTTCAGAGTGCATGAGCGTGACGCAGGTCAATCGCCGTACTGCTGCGATTACGTCTTTCTCACCGAAGACCTGGCGCCGCGGCTGCGCGCCATCTCGATCGACGGCGCAAACCGCGCCTCGGATCACCAGCCGGTCAGCGTGACGCTTGAATGAAGGCGCGGAGCTCCTCGACCCGCTTGCGATTCACGCCGAAGTCGCGCCGCCCGAGCCGCGAGGCGGAGCGCACGTGCACGAGCCCGGCCCGCTCGTCGTAGTAGAGCTCGAGATCATCCACATAGCGCAATAGCGGCGTTCGGTACTCCGCGTAGAGGTAATTCGCATTGGAGGCGATGACCGTCGCGCGCGGCATCGATTCGACCGCGCGCCGCAGCTCTGCCATGCGGCCGCGGAAGGCAATCGGCGCGATGTAATGCTCGCGATCGGCCGGATCGGCCTGCGACGACACACAATTCGGAGTGCGCCTGCACGGTGCGAGGCGCCCGTCCTGGGCGCCGAGATTGGTCGGGCGCCGCCAGTCAAACATTTAGCTCAAGCCCGTCACCGGCACCGCCGCGCCATGGATGGCGCGCGCGGCGTCGGAAGCGAGAAAGACAATCACATCGGCGAGCGCCGCCGGCGCGACCCAGCGCTTCGGGTCGGCATCCGGCATCGCGGCGCGGTTCTCCGGTGTGTCGATGATCGTCGGCAGCACGCAATTGACGTTGATGTTCTTCTCGCGAAGCTCGGCGGCCATCGATTCGGTGAGCCGGATCACCGCGCTCTTTGCCGCCACATACGCTGCCATGTGCGCCGCGCCCTTCTGGGCGGCGAAGGCGCCGATGTTGACGATCTTGCCGGCGCCGCTCGCGAGCATCAGCGGGACGACCGCGCGCGACATGTTGAGTAGCGTGCGCGCATTGATGTCGAGAAGGAAGTTCCAGTCCTTGTCGCTCGTCTCGTGCACCGCTGAGCCCATGCGGAAGCCGCCGGCGATGTTGCAGAGGACATCGATGCGCTTGAAGCGCTGCATCGCCTTATCCACCGCCGCCTGCACGCTCTGCGGCTGGAGGAGATCAGCGGCAATGTAGAGCCGCCGGTCGTTGTCCTCGAGCGCACGGGGCTTGAGATCCAGGAGCACGAGGTCGTCGCCCGCCTCGGCGAAGGCAGCCGCCACCGCGCGGCCGAGATTGCCGGCCGCTCCAGTCAGCATGACCGTGCGCTTCGTCATGGCATCGCAGGATACATGCGCGCATCAGCGGACGGTGCAGCTTCCAGGTGGTAGGCAACGCCCAAAACGCCCAGCTTGGTTACGCCAGATCCTCCTTAGACAGTCCCCTCAGCGGATTGTTGGCGATCGCGCCCACTTACCAAAATGGCCGCATGAACCTCAGGGCTGCGTTGCTCGCTGCGGCGACGGCCGGTGCACTTCTCCTCGTCGCCGCGTGCGGCGGCGGCGGCAGTGACAGCGACAGCAGTACCGGCAGCAGCACGAGTACCGGCAGCGGTGGCGGCGCAACTAGCGACAACGGCAGTAGTGGCAGTGGCAGCAGCAGAAGCAATTGCCAACCGCAGACTCCCACCACAGTTGTCGGGGGCGATCTCTTTGTAGCTCAGCAGGGGACGGTCGGGCTGACCTTGCTGAGCGACGGTGGATTGAGCCAGTTCGACTTCACCGTCCTGTACGACAACCTCTTCGGACTACCGACGAGCAATCGCCAAGATAGGTGGGGCCAGGCTAAGCCATTCCCGCCGGGTACGCCCGTCGGTACGTCGGTCCAACTCACTCTGGAGCCGCCGACAGCCGATGTGATTGGACAGCCGCTGCCGAGCACGTTCCCGAAGGGCATTCCTGTGGAGTTATGGTTAAGAGTGAATGATGGGAACTTTCCCGGGCCTGCGAATTCCTCCAGCACCGCGTGGATCGGCAAAGACATTCCCCACGATGAGTGGTTTACGGCGAGCGTCACCTACGGGCCGAATGACACC
>JBHELS010000251.1:0-34292 GCA_046263015.1 Burkholderiales bacterium
GACACTTCGCCCGCGAGCGCGGCGTTGACCGCCTCCGGCGTCGACTTGAACGGGATGTGCTGCAGCTTGACGTTGCCGAGCATCGCCAATACTTCGCCCGAAATGTGCATCGAGGTGCCAGTGCCGCCGGAGGCGTAGGTAAGCTCGCCCGGCTTTTGCCGCGCGAGCGCGAGCAGCTCGGCGAGCGTATTGACGCCGAGCGTCGGCGGCACGACGAGCACATTCGGATTGCTCGCGACGAGCACGATCGGCGTGAAGTCGCGGATCGCGTCGTACGGCAGCCCCTTATAGATCGACGGATTCGCGCCGTGCGTGCTGGAAGACGCCATAAGGAGCGTGTGGCCGTCGGGCGCCGACTTCGCCACCGCATCGGCCGCGATGTTGCCGCCGGCGCCGGCGCGATTCTCGATCACGATCGGCTGTCCGAGCCGCGGCCCGAGCTTCTCGCCCACCATGCGCGTCAGCACATCGGCCGCGGCACCCGGACCGATGGTGACGAAGATGCGCACCGGCTTGGATGGATAGGCCTGCGCCGCGGCGGCGAGCGACACGGCGAGCGCGGCGATAGCAACGAGCGTTCGGAACATCAGCACCTCCTCTGCGGCAATAATCCGCTCAAGCGGATGACAAAGCAACGCGGACCATGAGGCAGCAACGAGCCGTCATCATCGGCGGCTCCATCGGCGGCCTCTTTGTCGCGAATCTCCTCGCGCGCGCGGGTTGGCAAGTGGAGCTCTACGACCGGGTGGCGGACGACCTCGCGGGCCGCGGCGCGGGCATCGGCACGCACGACGAGCTCTTCAACGTGATGCGCGCGCTCGGCATCGCGATCGACGATTCAATCGGCGTGCAAGTTTCCGAGCGCGTGTGCCTCGCCTCGAGCGGCGAAGTGGTGCATCGACTCGCGTGGCGCCCATGTGATGACGCACTGGGTGCGCATCTACCGGCCGCTCCGCGAGCGCGTCCCGCTCGCGAGCCATCACCCGGGCCGCGCGTTCGTCGACTTCAGCGACGACGACGATGAAGTCGTGGCGCATTTCGACGATGGCAGCTCGGCGCGCGCCGACCTCCTGGTCGGCGCCGACGGCCTTCGCTCCACGGTGCGCGCCTGCCTCTTTCCCGGTCGAGCCGCGCTACGAGTTAAACGCCGACGTCGAGGCCGCGCTCAAACGCTACGCGGACCTGCGCGGCGAGTTCGGCCGGCGCTGCGTCGCCCGGGGCCGGCGCCTTGGCGCGTACATCGAGGCTCGGGCGCGGCCCGAGCGCCAATGGTCCGCCGAAGCTCTCGACCAGCGGCCGGAGCGGCTCCTGCGCGAGATCGGCGCCACCATGGCCGAAATCCCCGAGCTTTCGCACGAAGTTTGACAAGCCGATCCTTGGGTCCCGCGCAAGCGGAGTGTGACAAAAGCACGCTAATATGCGCGCACCTCGGGGAGGAGGAGCAGGAGCCATGAGCCAAAAACCGACCTACCGACTCACACCGAAGGGCCGCTCGGCGCTCGCCGCAAGGGCGAGCGTGCCGGTCCCCCTCGATTGCGCCAGCATCCTCGGAATCCTCGACCGCACGAGCGATCCGCTCGTCATCCGGAGTTATCTCGCGGGTTATCTCGCTCATGTGGTCGACGACTGGCTCACCGCGTTCGAAGCCGACGGTCTCATCGAGCGCACCGCGGCCGCGCCCGCTCTGAAGCTGCCAGCGACCTTGACACCGATCAGCGCCGTGAGCGACGAGGACATGGAGCGAGAAGTGTCCTTCGCCGACATGTCCCTCACGCGTATCGGCGTCTACATCGCGCAGGAGCGCATCGCGCGACGGACTCCGAGCAAGAAGAGCCTCGGCGACACCATCGCGCTCGTGGTCGAGGACGACCCCGACCAGCTCGCCCTCGCGCGCCTACGCCTCGCCACGGCCGGCTATACCGTCGCGGCGGCCGATAGCGTGCAGGCGCTCTACCGGTACCTCGAGCGCAATACTCCGGACGCGATCTTTCTCGACGTCAACCTTCCCGACGGCAATGGCTTCGAGGCGCTCGCCGCACTTCGCCAGGACGAGAGGTACGCGCAGCTCCCGATCATCATGGTCACCGTGCGAAGCGACCCGCAGGACATCTCCAAGGGCCTCGCGCTCGGCGCCGAAGGCTACGTCACGAAGCCCTACGGCAAAAACACCCTCGAGTACGTGCTGCGCTCGGTGATGAAGCAGGAGCTGCCGGTCGCCGCGGAAATCCGCGCCGCCGCGTAGCGCTTCGATCAGTAGCTAATTCCGCGTGCCGTAACAGCGTGGCCGCGCGGTCGCCCTGAGGCCGTTCTTCTATTAAGGGCAAGCGCTCCGGCAGGTTCGCGCGACAATTGTCGCTTTGTCACCCGCAGCACCATCGATGCTAGAACACGACCACGCTTCGGATGGATTCACCGGCATGCATCAGGTCGAAAGCCTTGTTGATTTCCGGCAGCGTGAGCTTGTGCGTGATCAGGTCGTCGATATTGATCTTCTTTTCCATGTACCAGTCGACGATCTTCGGCACGTCGGTGCGGCCTCTCGCGCCGCCGAACGCCGTACCCTTCCATACGCGGCCGGTGACGAGCTGGAACGGCCGCGTCTTAATCTCCTGGCCTGCGCCCGCCACGCCGATGATGGTCGAGACACCCCAGCCGCGGTGGCAGCACTCCAGGGCTTGGCGCATGAGCTCGACATTGCCGACACACTCGAAGCTGTAGTCCGCGCCACCGCCCGTGAGCTCGACGAGGTGGGCGACCAGGTCACCTTTCACCTCCTTCGGATTGACGAAGTGCGTGAGACCGAACTTGCGCGCGAGCGCCTCGCGCTTTGAGTTCAAATCGACGCCGACGATCATGTTGGCGCCTACCATTCTTGCGCCTTGCACGACGTTGAGTCCGATGCCGCCGAGCCCGAACACGACGACGTTCGCGCCGGGCTGGACCTTGGCAGTGTTGATCACGGCCCCGATTCCGGTGGTGACGCCGCAGCCGATGTAGCAGACTTTGTCGAACGGCGCGTCCTTGCGAATCTTCGCGACGGCGATCTCCGGCAACACGATGTAATTCGCGAAGGTCGAGCAGCCCATGTAGTGATGAATCGGCTTGCCGCCGATGGTGAAGCGGCTCGTGCCGTCGGGCATCACGCCTTTGCCCTGCGTGGCGCGAATCGCCGTGCAGAGGTTAGTCTTGCGCGAGAGGCACGACTTGCATGCGCGGCATTCCGGCGTGTAAAGCGGAATGACGTGGTCGCCCTTTTGCACGCTGGTCACGCCCGGGCCGACCTCGACGACGATGCCCGCGCCTTCGTGGCCGAGGATGGAGGGAAAGAGGCCCTCGGCGTCGCTGCCTGAACGGGTGTACTCATCGGTATGGCAGATACCCGTCGCCTTGACTTCGACCAGCACCTCCCCTGCCTTCGGCCCGGTGAGCTGCACCGTCTCGATGCTCAAAGGCTTGCCCGCTTCCCAGGCTACCGCCGCGCGTATGTCCATTTGCTCTCCTCTCGACCACTCACAGTTTGAATGAAAAAGAGGCGCGGCCGCACGCGCGCTAAGCGAAACGCCATGCGCCCTGCGAAGCGCCGACGCCGCCGCTGGCAGCGCTTCCCGTGCATCATTGCAACGTGAGAGTGAGCCTCATGGTCGCGCTCCTTTTTGCGGCCCCGTGCGGGGCGCAGGAGCTTCCGGATCCGGGACGGCGCCTGTCGCAGGAGGAACTGGCCGCTGATCGCGACAAGCCGCAAGCGCCGGTGAAAGCAGGCGCCGACGCTCGCACGTCGGTGCCGACGCGCGATGCGCAGGCCTGCGAAAGCGCCCGGCGCTATTATCAGCTCGCCTGCCGTGCGCCCTACTCGCCGCAGTCGCGCAGCATGCAGTGCAATGAAGCCTACGCGATGTATCGCCAGAACTGCCCGTGAAAGGCAACGCCATGAACGTGATCGACGCGGACGGCCACGTCACCGAGACCCAGGACCAAGTGGTGAAGTATCTTGACGAGCCGTATCGCCGGCGGCCTTCCGGCATGTTCTTCTATCCGTGGGACGGCTGGGATCGGCGCATGCTCGGCAAGTACCACGAGTTCGCCGGCACGTCGGACGCATGGCTCGCGGCGCTCGATCGCGGCGGGATGGAAATGGCGGTGCTCTATCCCACGCTCGGCCTTTTCATGTCCTTCCTCAAGGACCGGCAATGGGCGGTGGCGCTTTGCCGCGCGTACAACTCGTTCATGCATGAAGAATTCACGCGGAAGACACCGCGCCTCAAGGCCGTCGCCCTTCTGCCGCTTCAGGATCCCGAAGCGGCAGCAACCGAGCTGCGGCGCGCGGTGCGCGAGCTCGGGGCGGTCGGCGCGATGCTCGCCGCGGATGGCTCACATCTCCTCGGCGATGCACGCTTCGCGCCGATCTATGAGGAAGCCGAGCGGCTCGACGTCATGCTCGGCGTGCACGCGTCGGGCTCGCATCTCGGCGGCGGCGGGCTCGAGCTCTTTCCGTCCTTCATTCAAACGCACACCTGCTCGCACGCGTTCGGCCAGATGCGGCAGCTCACCTCGATCGTTCTCGATGGGATTCCGGAGCGTTTCCCGAAGCTGCGGCTCGCCTTTCTCGAAGCGGGCTGCGGCTGGGCGCCGTATTGGATCGAGCGGATGGACGAGGAGTACGCGAAGCGCTCATCCGAGGCGCCGGCGCTGAAGAAGAAGCCGAGCGCCTATGTGCGCGCTGGGAAGATCTATTTTTCCTGCGAGGCGGATGAGTGCCTGCTGCCGCAGGCGCTAACGCTCATTGGCGAGAACCAGATCGTGTATGCGTCGGACTATCCACACTGGGACGGAAGCTATCCGCATTCGCTCGAGGAGCTGCGCGAGCGCGAAGATCTCTCGGAAGGGCAGAAGCGGAAGGTGCTCGCCGAGAACGCGCGGCGGCTTTACAACTTCGCCTAAGCCGTCGCCCCCGCGAAGGCGGGGGCCCAGTTTCAATATGAAAACCCATCGGTCCCCGCCTGCGCGGGGACGACGGCCGCAGGCGCTAGTTCAGGACGGCGTGGCCGCGACCCTTCATGCAGTTCGAGACGATCTGGCGTCGCTCGCGCGCGCCAGCGCCGGCGCCTTTAGCGCCGCCGAGGACGGCGCCGCCGCCCGCGGCCTGGCCGACCAAGTTCCTGTGGCCGGTCGCAACGGCGAGTCCCGCGCCTAGCGCAGCGCCGACGCCCGCACCGCCGACCGTGCCGGCGCCTGCGCCGGGCGCCTGCTCGGCGAGCTGCTGGCACTCGGCGAGATCGCTTTCGTAGCGCTCGGGATGCTGCGACATCTTCGGATCCACCACCGGGCGATGCGCGCCGCATCCGGCAATTGCGATCATGACGGCAGGCAGCACGACGAGAGCCGCGGTCCTCCTGATATTTTTCTTCATCGATCCTCCTTGTGCTCCTACCCTACCGCGAATTGGCGCGTGGCGAAAGGGCGCGCCTCCTGGCCAGTGGCGCTCGCGGTACACAACGTTACACCTGTTGCACTTTCGCTCTTCTTTCGCGCGCGTACGCAGAGTCCAATGTCCGCGTCGTAAACACTAACTGGAGGATCGTCATGTTGAAGAGGTTGATCGTTGCACTCGCCGCTCTCGGTATTTCTACGGCCGCGCTCGCGGGCGGCAAGCACCGCCATGACCATAAGCACCATGGTCATGAGCACGGCGGCAAGCACCACGGCCATGCTCACGAGCATCACGGCCATCACGGTAGCGATAAGGGCAATCACGGCGGGCAGTACGGCGGTAATCACAACTATGGCGGCAATTACGGCGGCGATCGCGGCAATTACGGCGATCGCTACCGTGGACGCCGCGCCGCGATCGTCGAGCCGCAGACCGTCGCATTGGTGTAACGAAGAAGCGTCCGGCCGGCCGCCGGCGCCAAGCGACTTCAGCCGGCGGCCTGGTCCGCCGGCGGCTCGCCTTCGCGAATGATGCGCTGCCACCCGTTCGGACAGTCCTTCACGTCGGGGTAGTAGGCGTTCTCCCTCGGGCAGAAGATATCGCCCGGCGTTTGCGGTGTCGGTGTGCCTTCGAATTTCTCGACGTAGATGGGCGGCAGCGCCTCGCGGGCGACGTAGTCCGGACCGTAGTAGTAGGGCGGCGGCAGGTAGTAATAGCCGTATGGCCACGACCAGAAAAGAAACGGCCCGCCAATGAAGAAGACGCTGTGTCCATGGTGCCTGAAAGGCGTGGGCGCCCCCGTCATGGGAAGGGGGCGCGAGAAGCGCGAAAAGGCGCCGCTACGCGCGGCCGAGGCACCGGCGCCGGAGAAGCGCGAGGCGGAGCGCCGGCCCGCGGCCCAGCTCTCGTCCGTCGCGAGGAGCGCGACCGCCGCGGCGAGAGCGATTCCTATCGTCCGTACTCTCATTTTCCTTTGACCGCGCTACTTCTCGCCAAGATCCCAATATACCCCCGCCATGATGCCGAGCGCCTCGCGCGCGACCGGCGCAAGGAGATGCTCGTTCGGCGCATGCTGCGAGCAGGCGGCATAGGAGTGCGGAATCCACACCGTGGGAAGCCCGAGGATGTCGGCGAAGACCTCGTTAGGCAGCGACCCGCCGAGGTTCGGCAGAATGGCGGGCTTGCTGCCGGTGGTCCGCTCGATGGATGCCGCGGTCCATTTGACCCATGGCGACTCGGGGTCGAGGCGCGTTGCGTAGAAGACGGCTTCGCGCGCAGGCTCGACCTTCACCATCGGAAAGCCCGAGCGCTCGAGATGGCGCCGCAGCGCCGGGAGGATGTCGTTCGGATCGATGCCCACGACGTAGCGAAGCTGGCAGGTCGCGCGCGCTAGTCCCGGGATGGCGTTGACCGGTCGCTCGGGATTGCCCGTGACGAAGGCGAGGACCTCGAAGCTCGACCAGCCGAAGACGCGCTCTGGCGGCGTGAGACCCGGCTCGCCCCAACCCTCGTCGATCGAGGGACCGTCGTCGCCACCGGAGACTTCGAGATCGGCGAGCGCGCGGCGCACGGACGGGGTGAGCGTGCTCGGCCGCCATTCGGGCACGCGGATTGAGCCGCGGGCATCGGTGATCGAGGCAATGGCATGCGCAAGGACAATGCCGGGATTCGCGAGCAGGCCGCCCCAGTTGCCCGAGTGATGCGCAGCTTGGCGCAAATCGACGGTCAGGTGGAAATTCAACGCGCCGCGCGTGCCGAGGTAGATGGTCGGGCGCTGCGGCTGAAGCCGCGGGCCGTCCGAGGAGATGAGCACATCGGCGCGAAGCAGCGCCTGGTTCGCCTCGCAGAATTCCTTAAGTCCGGGCGAGCCCATCTCTTCGCCGGTCTCGATCAAAACCTTCAGGTTGAAGCCGAGCTTGCCGCGCGTGCGTAGCACGGTCTCGATCGCCGCGAGGTTGATCGTGTGCTGGCCCTTGTTGTCGGCCGTGCCGCGGCCATAGATGCGTTCGCCCTCCTGCTTTAGCGTCCAGGGCCCGAGTCCCGGGCGCCATTCGTTTTCCTGTCCGCGAATGACATCGCCGTGTCCGTAGAGGAGCACGGTCGGGCGTTTCGGATCCTCGATCAGCTCGGCGACAAGGAAAGGTCCGCCCTTGCCCTTCGGATTCGCGAAGATGCGGCTTTGCAGGCCGAGACGCGCAAGGCTCTCCGACATTTCGATGTCGAGGTAGCGCTCGAGCTCGCTCTGGCGCTCCGGGTTCTGGCTCTCGGTCGGGATGGCAACGCGCCGCGCGAGGTCGGCGTGGAAGCCGCCGGAGTCGAAGTACTTGTGCGCGGCTTCAATGGCGGTCTGTCGGCTCATAGCGACGGATTGTGCTGGGAAAAACCGACCCTGTCTCGGTCTGTCATCCGTATCGCGGTTCGTGCGTTATAGGAAGCTGCAGTAATAACCACAGGAGGAAGTATGAAGCTGCTGCAGAGTCTTATTCTTGCCGCCCTCGTGGCAGTCGGCGGGTCCGCGTTCGCGCAGACCACCACGCCGAAGGACACGGTGAAGGCCGACAAGGAGCAGATCAAGAAGGACAAGGATCAGATCAAGGCCGATCGCAAGGCCGGCAACAAAGACGCCGTCAAAGCCGACCAGGACAAGCTGAAGTCGGACCAGGCGAAGATGAAGGCGGATCGCAAAGCCGCCCGCGATGCAAAAAAACAAGCGAAAGCACAGGGCAGCACCGCGACGCCCGCGCCGCAAACGAAGTAACGCTAGTCGCGATTACTAGGCCCGCCGCCGCCAGGTGTCGGGCCTTTTTCTTTTCCGGTATCGTGGCGCGGCCGCGAACTTAGAAACCGCTGACCGGATTGAGCCTTCGCTACGACATCGAGCCGCGCGTCGGGTATCTCTATGTCGCCATCACCGGTACGCTCGCCGTCGATTCGGCCGAGGTGGCGCTCGCGGACGTGTTCGCCGTCGCCGCGCGGGCGCGTCAGCCGCGCATCCTCCTCGACTGCTCTAGCCTCTCAGGCGCCTGGGGCCCGACCGAGCGCTACGCCGTTGGCTCGTTCATCGCAGGCGAGATGGAGCGCCGCGCGAGCCAGTTCCCGGAGCGGCCTCGGCTTGCGATCTATGCGGTGGCGCCGCTCATGGACCCGAACCGCTACACACAAACCGTCGCCACCAACCGCGGCGCGCTCGTGCGCGCTTCCGATAGCCTGCAGGAGCTCCTCTCCTGGCTCGGCGTTAAAGAGTGACAGTCACCATTTTAAAAGGGTGACTGTCACGGTTACGGCAGGCCGACCACCAGCGCGTCTTTCGGGTAGGTGATGACGTAATCGGCGACGAATTTCAGCGTCTCGCCCGGGGCGAGCGGCTGCTCCCACGCGTAGACGCCGCGGCGCTCTTCCCAGTTGGCGCTCTTGGGCTTGGGCTGGAAGCTGGTCTCGACCGAGATCTGATCGTTCACCGCCACCGGCGCCGCTTCGAGGAGCAGCAGCTCGACCGGAACCTTGTGCCGGCTGGTGACCGTGTACAGCGTCGAGACCTGCCGCTCGGCCCGCTGGCCGATCAGGCCCGCGGCGCCGCTTCGGTCCTTCAGGCGGTTGATCGCCACCTGCACGCGATCGTCGCGGCCAAAGGGCAGCACCACTTTGCTTTTCGCCTGCGCTTGCCAGTAGGTAGAGCCAACATAGGCGCCGTCGCGATAGAGCTGCATGTCGCCCGGGATCCAGACGCCTTGGGGCGTGTCCGCTTCGGCGGTGACCGTGGCGGCGACGTCGCGACGCGGCACGATACGGATTCGCTGCTTGACGGCGAGCGCTTGCGTCGCGAGCGCGACGGTGGTCTGCCGGCCGTCCGCGGCAATATCGACTCGGCCCGGCACGTCGAACTCGGTCGCGTACTCGGTCTCGAACTGCTCGATCTTCGCTTCGCTCGCGTCCGCCCGCTCGCGCAGGAGCCCGCGCGCCGCAGGCGCTTGCGCGACCGAGGATGAAAGGAGCGCGTCGGTCATCGCCTTGGGCTGCGGCGGCCGAATGACGAGCTGCCAGGGGTTGGGGTCGATCAGCTGCGCAGCGCGAGGCTGGCCGGTGGAGAGTCGGAGCTTCACGCCGCGCCAATCCTCGCCCGTGCGCTGCGACACCGCGGCTTGGCGCTCGAGCTCCACGCGCGACGTGGCCGAATCGAGCGACGCGCGATACGTCGGACGCCATCCAGCGTTGGCGACGTGATACGCGGCGCGAACTTCGCCCGCCCGCGTCGCCGAGTAGGCGATGCTGAGCGTGCGTACATCGCGCGCTCCGCTTCTCAGGCGTGCGAGATCGCCTTCGAGCATCGCGACGGTCTTGGCAACCTCGCGTTTCTTGATCTCGATCCGCTGGATGCTGCCGTAAGCATCCGCGCCGCCGCGGCGGATCGCGTCGAGGAGCGCAGGCAGCGCCTTCGGGTCGATGGCGATCGCCGGCTGCTTTTCGTCCGCGCCGGGACGGCGGCTGAGCGAGGCGAGATAGTCGCGCACGAGCTCGGCCGTCTTGATTTGGGCATCGAGCGCTGCGGTCTCGTCTTTGAGCGCCTGGATCTTCGCTTCGAGCGCCGCCTCACGTGCGCCGAGCGACTCGGCCCTGCTCATATCGTGCACGGCGATCTCGCCGATGATGATGCCCGCGTCCGCTTCTACGCGAAGCGTGCGCATGTCGAAGTTGGCCGGCAGACCGGCCATCTCGAGGCGCCCTGAGCCGGCGGCGGCGCGCGCGGAGCGCTCGATCGTCGCGCTACCGGGGTAAAGGGTCACGCTCGCGATGCGACTGGAGTCCTGCGCCGCCGCAGAAGCGGCGAATGAAATGACAACGACTGCGGCGCCGGCCGCGGCACCGATAGCGGGGTGTTTCATATTTCCTCCTTGTACGACCTATAAACGGACCGCGCCGGCATTCGGGTTAAAGCGTGACTGTCACCAATTACAATAGCGGTTAAGAAAAGCGCGGCCGCAGAGCCGCTTGAAAGGAAAGTCTTGAAACTCTTCCAGGGTCGTATCCAGGGCACGGCGAGCGCCGCTGCCGGCGCCCCGCCTGCGGGTCTGCTCGGCTTCTACTGGCATTTCGTGCGGCAGACCAAAGGCTGGTTCGCCGCCATGTTCGCCGCGAGTCTCGCGGTTGCGCTCCTCGATACCGTAATTCCGCTTTTCATCGGACGGCTCGTCTCGCTCATGGAGGCGGCGGATCGCATGGCGGCGCTCGAGCGCGATGCGCCGCTCCTCATCGGCATGGTGGCGCTCGTGCTCCTCGTGCGGCCGCTCGTCCTTCTGCTCGACGTCGCCATCCGCCACAACGCGCTCATCCCGGGCGCCACTTCGCTCATTCGCTGGCAGAGCCACTGGCACGTCATTCGGCAGAGCTGGCCCTTCTTCCAGAACGACTTCGCAGGCCGCATCGCGAACCGGGTGATGACGACGGCGCATGCGCTTCGCGAGAGCACGATGGCGAGCATCCGCGCCGTCTTCTATATCGGCGCGCACGGCGCGGCGGCCTTCGCCCTGATGTCGCTCGCCGACTGGCGGCTTGGCGTGCCGACCCTCGTCTGGGCGGTCGGCTATGTCGCGTTCCTGTGGTACTTCGTGCCGCGCATGCGCGACCTCGCGCGCGCGAGCTCGGAGGTGCGCTCGATCGTCATGGCGCGCATCGTCGATAGCTACACCAACGTGCTGACCGTGAAGCTCTTTGCGCGGCTCGCGGACGAGGATGCTTATGTGCGCGAGTCGGTGGATGAGCATCAGCGCGCGATGGGGCGGCATATGCGTCTCATCACGCAGTTTCATTTCTCGCTCACGGTGATGAATGCGGCGCTGCTGGTCGCGACCGCCGCCATCGGCATCTGGCTCTGGGCGCACGGACAATTCAGCGCCGGCGTCGTCGCGACCGCACTGCCGCTAGCGTGGCAGGTGGCGAACGTTTCCGGCTGGGTGAGCTGGGAGGTGACCGGCATCTTCGAGAATATCGGCGTCGTGCAGGAAGGCATGCAGACGATCGCCGTCCCGCATAGCGGCGCCGACCGCGCCGGCGCGCGCGCGCTCGAAGTCTCGCGCGGCGACGTGCGCTTGGAGCATGTGACGTTCGGCTATGGACGCCAGGATGCGCCGCCCGTGCTCAATGATTTGAGCCTGCACATCAAGCCGGGCGAGCGCGTTGGCCTCGTCGGACGCTCGGGCGCCGGCAAGACGACGCTCGTCAATCTCTTACTTCGCTTCCACGAGGTCGAGCGCGGCCGCATATTGATCGACGGCCAGGATGTCGCGTGGGTGACCCAGGAGAGCCTGCGCGGCGCGATCGGCATGGTGACGCAGGACACGTCCCTGCTCCACCGCTCCATCGCCGCCAACATCCGCTACGGCCGGCCGCATGCCACGCAGGCGCAAGTCGAGGCGGCGGCAAAGAAGGCGCAGGCGCACGAGTTCATCCTCGGCTTGCGCGACTGGCGTGGAAAGACCGGCTACGAGGCTCACGTCGGCGAGCGCGGCGTCAAGCTCTCGGGCGGACAGCGCCAGCGCATTGCGCTTGCGCGCGTGATCCTCAAGGATGCACCGATCCTGGTGCTCGACGAGGCGACCTCGTCCCTCGATAGCGAAGTGGAGGTCGCGATCCAGGAGGAGCTCCTAGATCTCATGGAAGGAAAGACCGTAGTTGCGATTGCGCACCGCCTCTCGACCATCTCGCGCATGGATCGGCTGATCGTCCTCGAAGCGGGCCGCATCGTCGAAGAAGGCACGCACGCGGAGCTCCTCCGCCTCGGCGGTCACTACGAAAAGCTTTGGCGCCACCAGTCGGGCGGCTTCATCGGCAGCGACGTGCCGAATTCGGTGTCAGGCACCGAACTGCAGCGGGTCGCCTGATGCTGGCGGGCATCGTCGTCCCGACCTGCGCGTTCTTCGCCGCAACCTATTTCATCCGGCGCTGGATGAACGCGAACGACATCCCGAAGGGCATCGCGCGTGGTATGGCGGTCTTCACACTCGCGCTTGCCGTCTCTTATGTCGTCGGCTGGCTCGTCGGGCAGATTTCGTAGCTAAGTAACGAAATAATTACGCGCCTCTCCCCCGATTTCGGCGCGGTTGTCAGGCACCGAACTGCAGCGCGTTGCCTGACAGCAGGATTACGTACTTAGTACCGATTATTCCAGCCGGATATTCGCCGCCTTGATGATGCTCGCGTAGCGTTCCTGCTCGCGGGCGAGGAAGCCGGCCATTTCATCCGGCGAGCTCGGCGCGGGATCGAGGCCGAGGCTCGCGAGGCGTTCCCGCATGTCGGATTGCTGAAGAATGCGGTGCATCTCGGACGATAAGCGCTGCAGCACCTCGCGCGGCGTGCCGGCGGGCGCCGCGTAGCCAATCCAGGCGGCGGCATCGAAGCCTTTGAGATCGGTCGTTTCTGCGATCGGCGGCACGTCGGGCATCGCCACCGTGCGCTTCGCGCTCGACACGCCGAGCGCCTTCAGGCGTCCGGACTTCACATGCGGCAGCGTCGCGGCGATGGTTTCCATGGTGTAGGTGATCTGCCCGTTGATGATGTCGGTAATCGCGGGTGCCGTGCCCTTGTAGGGCACATGGCGCGCCTTGATGCCCGCCGTATGGTTGAAGAGCTCGGCGAAGAGATGCGCGGTTGCACCGGTGCCCGAAGAGGAGAACGTATATTTGTCCGGGTTGGCACGCAGCTCGGCGATGAACTCGCGCGCGTTATTCGCCGGGAACGAAGGATTGGTGACGAGCACGTAAGCATTGCGGCAGATGAGGCTGATCGGCGCGAGGTCCTTCAGCGGATCGTAGGTGAGCTTCTGCAGCGAAGGCATGATCGACACCGGGCCGCTCGACGCCGCGAGCAGCGTGTAGCCGTCGGCCGCGCTCTTCACCACCGCATCCGTGCCGATCGAGCCACCGGCACCGGGCTTGTTGTCGACCACGAAGGGCTGACCGAGCGCCTGCTGCAGCTTATCCGCCACCACGCGCGCCGCGATATCGGTGGCCTGTCCCGGCGGCCAGGGCACGATCACCTTCACCGGCCGATTTGGATAAGTCTGCGCCGCTGCCGCGGCAGACACGACCAGCCATAGGACGGCGAACGAAATGCGAAGCATCGGATTCCTCCTCGGGGCGCCGATGCTAGCGCATCCATCCGGACTATCGGCGGAGCAAACCGCACGTCGCGCATATGTCGTGAAATGCCAGCGCCGCATCGCCGAGGGCGCGGGCCACGCACCACCGCTCCGCCTCCATCCATGTTTTCCCGTCAAGGCGCCACGAGAGCTGTCGCATTCCCGCTACGACGCCCCCACCTGAGTGGCGCATCGCTTACAAACGCGCCGCCCGGTAGGGTAGGCGTCGTGAAGCGGCTCGTCCTTTTCTCTCTCGCACTCGGCGCCCTCGGCGGATGCTCGTCCCTCCTGCCGAAGAGCGCGGAGACGAGCGGCGATGCGAAGACCGCGTGGCATAGTTACCGCCAGGCCGAAGAGACCTTTGCGCGCATCATCCCAGGCAAGACGACTGTTGAGGAGCTGCGAGCCGAGCATCTCGACCCGCGGGCCAACGCCAACATGCGGGTCGTGCCACGCTACGAGGTCGTGCAGCGCTTCGTGGTAAACAGCACGATCACGCCCGCCGACCTGGACGACGGCGTGCGCCAATGCCTCGAAGCGAAGGAGGCGTGCACCGCCTGGGAAATCAGCCAGCAGACGCTCGAGAAGAAGCGCATCGGAAACGCCGCTCTCGACCTGCTGCGCATGCGCCGCGAGACCCAGAGCTCCGGCTGGCGCTTCAGCGGACTTCTGCTTCTAAAAGAAGGCGTCGTGATCTACAAGCTGACTGGCGGCCAGCCGGGTATCCTTGAGATCGCGAACAGCGAGGACAACCTCGCGCCGCTGCAGCTCGTTGGCAGCAAGCTGAACGCGTTGAACGGTATCGACGTCACCGACGTGCGTAACGGCATCAAGTCCGCCGGCACACCGGCGCCGAGCGGCAACACCGGCGACCCGGTCACCGCCTTCGGCATTCGCCGCTAGCTACTTCAGTAAGCCTGCGCTGCGCGCGATCTCGCGCACGCGCCGCTGCTCGTCGCGCATCTCGGCAAGCATTTTTTCGGGCGGCGCATAGTCGGCGACGATGCCGAGCGGTTTCAGCCGGCTTGCGAGCTCGGGCGCGCGGATCGCGCGCTCGAGCGCCGGCACGAGCGCCGCGGTCACCTCCCTCGGTACGCCCGCCGGCGCGAAGAATCCGGTCCACACGCCAAAGAGCGGCTGCGCGAAGCCGAGCTCCGTGAGGGTAGGAATATCGGCGAACTCGGGCCACTTACTCGAGATGGCGAGCCCGCGCACCGCACCGCTCGTGAGGTGCGCGGTCATCGTGCCGAGCGCGAGGATCACGCCTTCGATGTGGCCGCCGCGCATCGCGGTGACGGCCGGCGCGGCGCCCGTGAAAGGCACCATGGTGATGTTCGCCCCGGTAAGCGAATTGATGAGGCGCACGCAGAAGTCGCCGACCGAGCCGACGCCGGCGGTGCCGATCCTTACCGCGCCAGGATTTTTCTTCGCTTGCTCGATCATCTCTCCGAATGTCCTGAACGGCTGGTCGGCGCCCACCGCGAGAATGCTGGGCGAGCGCATCGCGAGCGCTAGCGGCGTGAGATCGGTGAGCGGATCGTACGCGGCCACCTGTGGTTCGAGGATCGCGCGGTAGACGAGTGCGGCGTTATTCGGGATGCCGATCGTCGCGCCGTCCTTCGCCGCCTTGACCACCAGTTCGGTGCCGAGCGCGCCGCCCGCGCCCGGACGGTTCACCGGCACGATGGACACCTTGAGCTCGCGGGCGAGGCGCTCGGCCATTGCGCGCGCCGCGGTGTCGGTCGCATCCCCCGCGGCGAGGGGGATGATGAGCGTCACCGGCCCGGACGGATAGCCCTGCGCGAAGCCAAGCGGCGCGGCGAGCGTGAGCGCCGCGGCGAAGAGCACGCCAATGAAACGCAGACGCATGCAGCTAGCCCACGACGAGCGCGCCGTGCTCGCTCTGTCCGTCGGTCATGCCGCGCGCCTTCATCCAGTCGTAGGCACGGTTGAAGAGCTCGGGGTCGTAGTAGTCGACGTGCTTATAGCGCACGAACGCGCGTAAAAGCTCGCGCGGCTCGAGCGCGCCCTTGGCGTGCGCGGTGACGTGATGCGCGTATTTGTAGAAGTCGGCGTTGATGAGATCCACCGCCTCATTTTCGGCGTCGTAGTAGCGCTTGCGCTCGTCGGGCGTAAGGTCCGCGGCCACCACCTCGCCGCCGCGATAGAAGCACGCGGCGATGACGTGCGCGCCTTCTTTGAGCGCCAGGCTGATGAAGGGCTCCATCACCGTGATGGCCCGGTACTCGCGGCTCTTCAACCCTTGCCAGCGAAACTGCGGCAGGCCGCCCTGCTGGATCTTCACGTGCTCACGCCCGACCGCGCTCTCGAGCATCTGCAAGGTCGTGTAGTGCGAGCCGGTGAGCTCCTGCACGACGACCGGCACATCCGCCATGTCACGCGGCGTCTGCAGCTTCTCATCGAAGGTGACAATCGCCTGCGCCGCGACCGCCGCGCGCAGCGCCGCCAGGCGGCCGCCGCGCTTGCCGCGCTCGAGCCGGTCGATGCTCGCCCACTCGCAGACGTTGTAGCTGTCCGCGGCGCCGCACTCGAACATTTCTTCCTTCAAGCGCTCGAATACTGACTTGTCGACGCTGTCGCGCTCGCGGTCGGCGTAGCTAGCGCTGAAGCTCACATCGAGCCCCGCGCGCGTGAACAGGCCTTCCTCGATGCCGACGATCACCGGCAGATCGAAGACCGGGTTGTTCGGTGCGATGCGAACCTGGGGACGTTCGGCCATGACTTTCCTTCTCGCTTGCGATGAGCTCCGAGGATACACCGCCAAGGCGGGAGCACCCGTTGTGCGACCCCCATGGCACGGCGACAATCTACGCCTCATGAGCAACGCACCGCACGACATGGGCGGCGAGCCCGCCGGGCCGATCGATACGGTCGATCACGGCATGAAGTTCTGGGAAAAGCAGGCGAACGCGCTTCGCAACACGCTGACGAGCGGCAAGATCGTGCGCCTCGATGAGCTGCGGCGCGCCGCCGAAGACCTGGGCAGCCGCTACTACGAGCTCGAGTACTTCGAGCGCACCACCGAGGCGCTGCGCCGCGTGCTGCTCGAGCAGGGCTACTTCACCGAAGCCGAGCTCGCCGCGAAGATGGCCGAAGTGCGCCGCCGCTATGACCCTGCCTAGCGCCTATACCGAGGCAGCTGCGCGGCGCTTCAATATGGGCGATCGGGTGCGCGTGAAGCACGCCTTTCCGCCCGGTCACCGCCGCACGCCGCAGTACGTGCGCGGCAAGTCGGGCGTCATCGAACGCGTCTGCGGCCCCTTTGCCAATCCGGAGGAGCTCGCCTATGGGTTCGACGGCGAGCCAAAGCGCGTGCTCTATCGCGTGCGCTTCCGGCAGCGCGATCTGTGGCCCGACTACGCCGGCGCCGACGGCGACCATCTTGAATTGGAGATCTACGAACATTGGCTGGAGCCGGCATGAAGCATCACGACCACGACCACGCGCACGACCCCAGCTTCGACGAGGGAGCGCCGTGCGAGTACGAAATCATGAGCCGCGCCATGCAGGAGCTGCTCGAAGCGAAGGGCGTGATCAGCGCCGAGCAGGTGCGCCGGCGCATGGAGCAGTTCGACTCCGACTTTCCGCAGCGCGGGGCGCGCGTCATCGCGCACGCCTGGCTCGACGCGGATTTCAAGCGGCGCCTCCTCGCCGATGGCAAGCGCGCGTGCGCCGAGTACGGCATCGATCTCGAGGCGGATCGGCTGATCGCGGTGGAGAACACGGCGCACGTGCACAACGTGATCGTGTGCACCCTCTGCTCGTGCTATCCGCGCGCGCTCCTCGGCATGCCGCCCACCTGGTACAAAAGCGAAAATTATCGTCGCCGCGTAGTGCGTGAGCCACGCGCGGTGCTGCGTGAGTTCGGCACCGTCATTGCCGACGACGTGCAGGTGCGCGTGCACGATTCCAACGCCGATATGCGCTACGTCGTGGTGCCGATGCGCCCTGCAGGGGCCGAGGGCTGGAGCGAAGCGCGTCTCGCTTCAATCATCACGCGCGACGCGCTCGTCGGCGTCACCTTGCCGAAGCCGTAAATAGGGACTGTCCCTATTTATTCGGGTTGGGGTGATCCTTGGGAACGCCTCTTGCCATGGCGAAGTAACGCCGGCCGCTCGCAGCCGGCAAAGGAGACGCCATGGCGATGGTGATCGTCGGATTGCTTAAGGATGCGCACCAGGCACGGGGGCTTATCCGCGCGCTGGACGATGCTGGGTTCAGCGGCGACGATATGGACATGCAAGGCGGCCTTCTCGCCGAGCTCACGCAGCGCGGCGTCCCAGACCAGGATGCCGCCGCCTTCGCCGAAGGCGTGCGCCGCGGCGGGGCGCTCGTCTGCGTGCGCGCCGAAGAAGGCGCCGAGGCTGCCGAGGCCGCCTCGCTCATGCACGAGCACGGTGCGCTCGACATCGAAGCCTGCCGGGCGGGCTGGCGCGGCGCCGCTGAAAAGGTGCAACCGGATCCGCCCGCTGAGCACTACGCGGCCGCCTTCGGCGAATATCCGAGTGGGCCGGGCCGGGTGTACGAGGACGCGCGATACAGCGGCCCCGAGCGGCGCGTGGCGGACGCGCCTTATCGCGGCGCGAACCGCCGCTCGATCTAGTCGCGAAGCGTCATGACGGCGATCTTGCGCGCGCGGAAGTAAGGCAGTACGACGCGCACCGGCTCGCCGGCCGCCTCGTGCACCGAGATGTAACGCGGCTCGGCGCCGCGCGTCGGCAGATCGAACGCCGTCCAGTTGTTCGTCGCCGGGTCGTAGCGCAGCACCCGGTCCGCGCCCCAGAGATTGGTCCACGGCCGATGCCGGCTATCCACGTGCACGTGATAGGGCTGCATGCGCTTTGGCAGCGGCACATAGCTTACCTCGCGCGTGCGCGTATCGATGCGCGCGAGGTTCGCGCCCCAGGAGTTCCCGACCCACAGCACGTCCGCGTTCTTGTCCGTGCCCATGCGCCGCGGTCCCTGCGCATACGGCAGCGGATTATTGAAGTCGGGCTGGCTATAGCTCTTGTAAAACTCCATGTCCTCGCGTCGCACGCGCGCAAATTCTTCTTTCAGCGGCGCAAGCTTGATTTCCGACGCCTTGCCGCTTTCGCCGTCGGCAACGCCGATGATGTCGTGGATCATCACCGCCCAATAGCCGTTGCCGGCCCGGTCGGCCGCCGCGCCATAAGTAATCCCGGTTCCCGTGGGAAGCTTGTAGCTCGCGGTCTTGTACTCGGTCCACTCGCCGCTCTGCGGGTCGAAGCGCAGCACGCCGTCGGGCGCCGAGGCCCAAATGCGGCCCTTGCCGTCGTAATCGACCGTAGTCGCGCCGCCGGTGGGCGACATGCCTTCGGGCGGGATGAACACCTCGATCGTCTCGGTGCGCGGATCGACGCGTCCCAATCCGCCGCGACCCGGGTTGATGTTGAACCAGATCATGCCGTCGGGGGTGCGCGTCATGCCGTGGCTTTGCGCCGCAAGCCCGCTCTTGGCCGGGATCCTGAAGAGCTTCACCGCGCCCGTGCGCGTGTCCACTCTTCCGATCGAGGTGCGCTTGTTCGGAATGTTGCAGGTGAACCAGACGTGGCCCGCGTTGTCGAGCCACGCGTCGTGTACGCCCCATCCCGGAATCAGCGTCGAAGGCGTGCCGAGCGCCCAGTCCGAGCCGTCGTTCTGCACGAAGTTGGGCGCTAGCCCGGCGTCGGCATCGAGCGGCAAATCGAACTCTCGGATCTCGACCCGCGCCGCCTCGCCGCTCGGACGCGGCTCGAGCGCCGGTTTGGCCGTGGCATTCGGTCCACGCGCCCGCGCGAGATACGCGCCGAGCGCTTTTTGATGATGCTCGAGAATCCCCGTCGGCGTCGCGCGCTCCTTCGCCATGTAGCTGCCATAGACGTTGGCGTTCTTCATGAGCTCGATGATCGCGTTCCAGCCCGCCTCGTCGAATCGGTGCTGCAGCGGATAGCTCGCCGTGTGGCAGCTCGTGCAGCCGTTCCTCACCAGCTGCTTCATGCGCCGGTCGTCGTCGGTGGCCTCCGGCAACGAGTCGAGCGCCAGGTTTCCGGGAAGCTGGCGATAGGTCTGCTCGGAGTCCTTATTGCGCGCGAGCTTTAGACCGACGTCGCGATCGACGGAGAGATCCACGGCGCTGCGCGCCGTCTGGTACCCGATCGCCTGGGCCGAGACGCGATAGCTACCCTCCGACAGCGGGGAAAATTCGAACCTGCCCGCCTTGTCGGTGAAGACGCTGGTCGTGATCGTGCCGGCCTTGGCGGACACCGTGACCCCGGCCATTTTTTCGCCGCTTGCCGAAAGCACGGTGCCGGTAAGCCGGTTGTCGGCGTGCGCGAGCGGCATGACAAAGACCAGGCAAAGCAAAAGGCGCATGAGCCCTCCTCGGCTAATCGGGACTGGGAACCGTCTTGATATAGGCGACGATCGCGTCGATCTCGGCCGGCTCGAAGTGATATCTGAAGCCGGGCATCTTGGCGCTACCGTTGGCGATGAAGACTCGCATCGCATCCTCGTTGCCGCCGAGCGAAGCGCGCGAGAGCGTCGGACCGTATTGCACGCTCGTCGGCTGCGGTTTCGTGTGGCAGACACGACAGGACTGGTTGAATAGCCGCATGCCGAGAAGCGCTCGATCGTCGAGCTTTCCTTGCGCAGCCGCCGGACCGGCGACAAACAGGATCGCGACGAGCATGGCGCGCAGCATGAGCCTCCTCCTCCGTGGCGGCACGATCCTATACTGAAACCATGAACTCGCTCTCGATCCTCGCCGAGCCGGCGGCTGCCCGACTCGTCTCCCGGCGCGAAACGATCGCGGTCGCGGAGTCCGCGGCCGGCGGCCTGATCAGCGCCGCCCTCCTCGCCGTGCCGGGCGCCTCGGCCTACTTCGTCGGCGGCGGCGTTATCTACACCGCCAGCGCGCGGGAACGGCTGCTCGTGGTGGCTAAGGAAGAGATGCGCGGCCTGCGGCCGGCGACCGAGGCTTACGCGAAGCTGACCGCGCATCGCGTGCGCGAGCGGCTCGGCACGATTTTGGGACTCGCGGAAACCGGCGCCGCCGGGCCGACCGGAAACCGCTACGGCGATGCGGCCGGCCATGCGTGCATTGCGCTTGCCGGGCCGCTCGAGCTTGTCATCACTGTCGAGACGGGAAGCGCAGAGCGCGAAGACAACATGTGGACCTTCGCGCGCCGCGCGCTCGCGCTACTTAGCGAAGCGCTGCAAAAAACTCAATGATCTCTTGTGCGAGCGCCTGCGGCTCCTCGAGGGCCGCGAAGTGGCCGCCGCGCCGCATCACCGTCCAACGCCGGATGTCGGTGTATGCCTTGGCGGCAAGCGAGCGCGGCGGGCGCAGGATTTCCTTCGGAAACTCGGCGTAGCCGACCGGCACGCGCACCGTGTCGAACGGCCAGGGCCGATGCAGGCGCGCGTAATAAGGCCAGAACGAAGAGCCGATCGCGCCCGTGAACCAGTAGAGCGAAATATTGGCGAGCAGGTCGTCGCGCGAGATGCCGCCATCGCTCCAGGTGCGAAACTTCTCTGCGATCCAGGCGGCCAGCCCCGCCGGTGAATCGGTGAGCGCGTAGGCGAGCGTCTGCGGCTTGGTCCCCTGGATCCACTGGTAGCCGGTTTCCTCCTTCAGCCAGTGTGCGAGACGCTCGAGATAGGCGCCCTCCTCCGGTGTTTCGGCGGCGATTTTCGGATCACGGCGCACCGCGAGCAGGTTGAGATGGAGACCGATCACGCGCTCGGGATGGTGTGCCGCAAGCCGTGAGCCGATGAACGCGCCCCAGTCGCCCCCCTGCACGGCGAAGCGCTCATAGCCGAGCGCGCGCATGAGATCGGCGAAGCAGTCGGCGATTTCCTCGGTGCCAAAGCGCGGCTGCCCCGGCGCGAAAGAAAGCGTGTAGCCCGGAAGCGACGGCGCGACGACGGTGAAATGCTCGCGAAGGAGCGGAATGATCCCGCGGAATTCGACGATCGAGCCCGGCCAGCCATGCACAAGGAGAAGCGGCATGGGCTTCGGTCCGCGGCCTGGGTCGTGGATGAAATGCAGATCGATGCCGTGCAGGCGCGTGGTGAACTGCGGGAAGGCGTTGATGCGCGCTTCCTGCGCGCGCCAGTCGAAACTATCCCGCCAGTCATGCACGAGTGTGCGCAAATGCTCGAGGCTCGTGCCGGTCGACCAGGCGGGAAGCGGCGGCTCGTCGGCAAAGCGCGTGCGCGCAAGGCGCTCGCGCAGGTCGGCGAGCGCCGCATCGGGCACGTGAAGCTCGAAGGGACGGATGCGCGATTGTGCCGCTAAAGAAGCGCCCGCGGCTGCGGCGGAAAGAAATGCAACGCGCGCGAATTCTTACGGCAGTTGCGGCTCGGTTTCCAGATCGCGAAGTCGCTCGAGGCGGGCCTTCAGCTCCTTGGCGTCGAGGAACACATGCAGCGCGCGGGTGCGCGCCACGCAGGGCGGGAGCTCGTTAAACACAAGCCAGGCGTTCTCCTCGACCTGCTTCAGCTTTCGAAGAAGCTCAGCATCGTCCGCGAGCGACGCCATGCGCGCACGTTAGCAAAGCGCGCCGGCGGCCGCAGTCGCGGCCGCCGGAAAGCCGCGTCACTGATTCGCGACAGCGCTCGAGCCGACGCTCTTCGCGCCGTGCATTGGGAATCGGCGCCTGAGGCCGATTCCGTAAGCGCTTTTCAGCCGCGCCGGGACGCCATCATGAGGAGCGCGCCCATCACGACGCCGACGCCGAAGCCGATGCCGACGGCGGCCCACGGGTTTTGCTGAACCGTCTCGTCGGCGAAGCGGCCGTATTCGCGCGCGCGCTCGGTGATGCCGTCCAGGACGTCGTTCAACTGTCGCTTGGCGGACTCTAGCGTCTCCTCGGCCTGCTCCTGGTACTCGCGCATATCATTGGTGGTGCTGCCAAACTGGGGTTGCTGATTCGGCGTCATGGGGCCTCCTGTCGAGAACGCAGTGCCTCGAGCAAAGAGCATGCCTTCGCGCGCGATCGCCGCGGTGCGCTACGCGCTGCGCGGCATTCGCTTCATGCTCGGCGAGCGCAACTGCCAGGTGCTGGCGGCCGCAAGCGCCGCGGCGGTCGCGGCGGGCGGGTACTTCGGGCTCTCGACGCTCGAATGGTGCGCGGTGGTGCTCGCGATCTCGGCGGTCTGGGTGGCGGAGGGACTGAACACGGCGCTCGAGCGCCTCGCCGATCTCGTTTCTCCGGGCTATCACCCGCTTGCGGGCAAAGCGAAGGACCTCGCGGCCGGCGCGGTGCTGATCGCGGCGCTCGGCGCCGTTTCGATCGGCATCCTCATTTTCGGGCCGCGCCTCGTCTAACATCGCCGTTTGACTCAAGCGGAGGAAGCACCATGATCGATATCTACGCCGCCGGCACGTCGAATGGCATGCGCGCGCGCATCGCCCTCGAAGAGTGCGGCCTCAAATACAACTGGCATCCGATCGACCTCGCGAAGGGCGAGCACAAGACGCCGCAGTTCCTCGCGCTGAACCCCATGGGGCAGATCCCGGTGATCGTCGATAACGAAGGCCCACGCGGAACGAAAGTCACACTCGCGCAGTCGAGCGCCATCATGGTGTACTGCGCCGAGAAAGCGGGCAGATTCATTCCCAACGACGCGGGCAAGCGCGCCGCGATGTGGGAGGCGTACATGAGCGCCTCGACCGATATCACGCCGGGATTCGGCTCGGTGAACGCCTGCCTGCGCGCCAAGGATCCCGCGCCCTATGCCGCGGCGGGCGAGATGTTCAAGCAGCGGCTAAAGGGCTACTTCAAGGTCTGGGACGACTTCCTCGGCAAACGAAAATATGCCGCGGGCGAAGAGCTCACCATCGCCGACCTCTCGCTCTACGCGGGCTACTGGCGCACCAAAGGGGCGCTGCCCGACCTCGTCGAAAGCATGCCGAACTTGGCCCGTTGGGGCGGCGAAATCGCCGCGCGGCCCGGCATCCAGCGCGCGACCAAAATCTAATCCGTACCAAGTACGTAATAAGTACGTACTCGAACAGCGACCGGCAAAGACGCCGTCAATGGGGCGGGGCCTTCGGCACGCTCGTCCTCCTCATCGCCATCGGCGTCGCCGGCTACTACGCGTACAAATACTTCGTCGAAGCCGAGGAGCAACCGAGTTGCAAAGCCCAGCTCAACCGCTGCATCGCGAACTGCCGCAAGACGACTTCCGAAGCGCCGCAGGCGCAAGCCTGCCAGGAAGCCTGCGAGCGCGATGCCGATGCGTGCGAACGCAAGCGCTGACCGGATTCCGTACCAAGTACGTAATTATTCTGTAAGCAAAACGAGCTGCCCGGGCTCACGCTCGGCGGCGGCGTTACGTTGCGCGGGTCGTCCGGCCTTGGCGCGCCCAAGCCGCGCTCCGTCTTTCTCGAGCTCGGCCTTCAAGCGCTCGCCCGCAAGCGCATAGCCGCAATCGGTCGCTTCGCGGAGTTGCGAAACGAACTCGGTTTCATCATCGCCGGCCACCAGCTCGCCGTAGGCACGTAGCCGCGTGCGTCGCTCAAGGCCGAGCGCCAGATACTCCGGATGCGGCGTGAGTAGCTCATCGATGCGAATGCCCGCGTTGCCGGAATAACTGGACCACGGGTACGCGTCAGGGGACTCCACCATGCGCGCACGCACCGGATTGCGCTCGATGTAGCGGTAACAGGCGATGACGTAATCCGCCGACTCCACCAGACACGACCTGAACGGATGCTGCCAGAGCGCGCCGCTCATGCCGTAGCGGCGATTGAAGTAGGTGGCGTAGGCGCGCCCGAGATCGCGCATCAGCAGTGCACAGCCCTCGCTCTCGGACGCGGTTAAGAGCAGATGCACATGGTTCGTCATGAGGCAATAGGCATGCACGGCGCACCGGCGGTGGCGCGAGCACTCGCGCAGCATCGACAAGTAAACGAGCCGGTCGTTGTCGTGCCGGAAGGTGTTCTGCCGGTTGTTGCCGCGCTGGCGCACATGCAGCGCCACCTCGGGCACGATCAGCCTCGAATGCCTCCCCATGCCGGCATAACGGCGCAGCCGGCACATCGGTTGACGACAAAAAGTTATTACGTACTTGGTACGGATTAGTCTTCGTCGGGCGCGCCGCCCGAGGCGACGATGTCTTCCTGCTTCACCTTGTCGACGTTGAAGCGCTCGACCTTGCTGCGAATGGTGTTGATGAGATCGTCGAGCTCAGGCGCCTCTTTCATGAAGCGCAGGGGATTCGAGCGCGCGATGACGAACGACTTGAGATACGGGCTGACAAATCCCTTGGCCTTCAGCTTCTTCACCACCTCGTTCACGCGCTCATCGAGCTCGAGCAGCTTCTCCGATCTTTTCTCGTGGGCGCGCAGCGCTTTCGAAAGTGGCTCGTCCGTGAATTCGGTGAGGCGGCGCACGAAGGAGTGGTAGACGGCGCCGCTGAAGCGCGGACTTTTCTCGTAGCAAAGGCCCATTGTCACGAACGACGCTTCCTCCAGATAGAAGGAGACGTCCTTCTCCGTCTTCTGCGGATCCTCGTCGATCAGGCTGCGGTAGATGCGGATCACCTCGAGTGACTTGTCGCGCAGGTTGTGCGCCTTCTCGGTGTTGAGCGCGAGGATCTGCCACGCGATCTCGCGCTTCGGTACGACCAGCGCCGTGATCGCTTTCGCGCCGAGCCGCCGCATGGCTTCCAGGCGATGGCGCCCGTTCGGCGTCCAGAACCCTTTCTCCGGCGCGGTGACGGCGATGATCGGATCGAGGAACATGCCGGTGCGGTCAAGCACATCGGCGAGCCGCCGGTGATGCGCTTGCGAAAGATCGCGTTGAAACGGCGTTGGCTCGATCGCATCGATCGGCAACACGGCGGCGATCACCGGCTGTCTTCCGAGCGGGTCGTGATAGCAGCCGAGCACAAAGCCGCCTTCGTTTTCGATGCGCGTTTTGACTTCGTTCGCATCGCCCGCGAGCGTATCGAGTCGACATTCACCGGCGCTCAAGCCGCGCGAGAGCGCCTTTGCTTTGCGCGGACGACGGCGCGGCGCGGCGCGCTTGAGCGCGCTCCTGCGGGCCGCGGGTTTAGCAGTGCCCATGTGTATAAACGGAAGCATGAGCATACCCACGCTGGAACGCAAACGCTTCATGGTAGGCAAGTACGAGATCATTGCGCAGCCCGTTCCGAACTCCGCGCACATGCTTTGCTACAACGTATTCGTCGATGGCAACCGCATCGGTGCTCTTCTTTCGATGCCCACCGAATCCGATTGCCGGTTTCTCGAGAACCCGCCGCCGGTGCCCGGCCGGCCGAAGAAAAACCTGCCTTCGTCGAATCCCTAGTCGCTATTGTCGGCCCGCGCAGGGGCTCGCGGCTTCGAGCGAGTATTACGTACTTGGTATGGATTTAGAGTCTTACTTCTCGGCCGGCAGGGGAATCTTCGGCGCCCAGCCGAGCCACTCCTTCTTCGGCTGATCGTAGAGGAAGAAGACGGTGCCGGGCTTCGCTCGCGCGGTGCCGGGCGGGGTTGCGAACTCGATGCCGCCGGTGATGAAGGAGCGCAGCGACTCGAGCTCGATCTGGATGCCCTTCAAGAGGCCCGCATTGACGTTGAGCCCGCTCACGTCCCAGAAGGACGAGCCCTCGCGAACCAGCGCCGCGAAGCGCGGAAAGATGACCACGTGCACGTCCGCCGAGAGCGCGTTCGGCGCAAGGTCGATCTTCTGCACCACGCCCACCTCGACGCCGCGGTAATACACCGGCGCGTCGGCGCGCATTTTCGGATGCTCGGCGCGCAGCACGATCCTGAGACCGCCTTCGATGCTCGAAGGCGGCGTCTCGAGGCCGGTGAACTCGCTTTGCAGCGGCGCGCCCTCTTTCCCCGGAATCACGCTGATCTCGGGGCCGGAGAGCACCGTCGCGAGTCCCGTCACCTGACCGAACCCGACGCGCGGTCGCACGATCCAGAACTGGCTGCCCTCGCGCGCCATGCCCTCGCCCGACTTCGTGAGCCGGATGCGGATCACCGCGTGCTTTTCATCCTTGGCGAGGGTCACGCCGGTCACCTCGCCCACCTGCACGCCGCGATAACGCACCGCCGTCTGCCCGGCGCGCAAGCCCGCGCCGTCGTTGAACGTGACATAGATCTGCGGCCCATAGTCCTGCCAGCGATTGAAGATCAGGTAGGCCGCGACCGCGAGCGCCATCACGGGCACGATCCACACCAGGCGCAATACGCGCCGGCGCCGCACTCTCGCCTTCGGCAGGTCTTCGCCCGTCATCGCTCTCTATTCCAGATGAGCTTCGGGTCGAAGCTCTGTGAGGCAAGCATCGTCAGCACCACGACGCAGGTGAAGGCGAGCAGCCCCGGGCCGGGTATCACCCGTCCCAGGTCGCCGAGCTTGACGAGCGCGACGAGCACCGCGAGGAGGAAGACATCGAGCATCGCCCACGGCCCGATGGCGTCGATGAACTTGTAGATGTGCGTGCGTCCGCGCAGGCGCCGGCCGCGGCCCCACTTGGCGCTCGCCACGAGAAACAGGAGCCCCAGGAGCTTGAAGAGCGGCACGACGATGCTCGCGAGGAACACCACCGCCGCGACGAAATACTCGTTGTATTGCATAAGGCTCACGACGCCGTCCCAGATGGTGTTCTCCGAGTACGTGCCGTAGATATTCATCATCAGGATCGGATAGATGTTCGCGGGCACATAAAGGACGAGCGCGGCGAGGGTCAGCGCAAGGGTAACGTCCGGCCCGCTCGCGGGCCGCTCCGTAATGGTCGACCCGCAGCGGATGCACTCCGCGCTCGTGCCCGGCGCCAGATCCGCCACCGCCTGCGCGAGGCCGCAGGTCTCGCACGCAAGGATGGTATCCGCGGTCTCGGCCATGGCCTTTTCGACCGTATCGCGGCCATAGGGGTTCCTGCTCTATAGTTCGCCCCTTTCCCCGGGGTGCCAGCGCCTATGCTCCGTTTGCTCGTTCTTGTCGCGGCCTTGCTACTTGGCGGCTGCGGCTACAACCAGATCCAGTCCTCCGACGAGCAGGTGAAGGGGGCATGGTCCGAGGTGGTCAACCAGTACCAGCGCCGCGCCGACCTGATCCCGAACCTGGTGAACACCGTGAAAGGGTTTGCCCAGCAGGAAAAGGACGTGTTCATCGGCGTCACCGAGGCGCGTGCCAAGGCGACCTCGGTGCAGGTGACGCCGCAGACGGTGGACGACCCCGAGGCTTTCCAGCGCTTCGTGCAGGCACAGCGCGAGGTCACCGGCGCCCTTTCGCGCCTCCTCGCCGTGGCCGAGAACTACCCGCAGATCAAGTCCGACGCCAACTTCCGCGAGCTGCAGGCGCAGCTCGAAGGCACCGAGAACCGCATCGCGGTCGCACGCCAGCGGTTCATCAAGTCGACGCAGGAGTACAACACCCTCGTACGGCAATTCCCCACAAACCTCACGGCGATGGCCTTCGGCTACAAGCCGAAGCCGCAGTTCACCGTCGAGGACGAGAAAGCGATCGCCAAGCCCCCGACGGTCGACTTCGGCACCAAGAAATGATTTCGCTTTGCCCCCCTGTTAAGGGGGGCGTGAGCCGCAGGCGAACGGGGGGTTTTGCTTTCCTGCTTCTCCTCTCGCTCTTCATCTCGTTCATGGCGCGGGCCGCTGATATTCCACCGCTCAAGGCGCGCGTCACCGACCTCACCAGCACGCTTTCGGGCGAGCAGCGCTCGGCGCTCGAGCAGACCCTCGCGGAGTTCGAGCGTCGCAAAGGCGCGCAGCTCGTCGTCCTCATGGTCGCGAGCACCACGCCCGAGACGGTCGAGCAATACGCCGTGCGCGTCGAGGAAGCGTGGAAGCTCGGCCGCAAAGGCGTCGACGATAGTCTTCTGCTGGTCATCGCGAAGAACGACCGTCGCCTGCATATCGAAGTGGGCTACGGCCTCGAGGGCGTGGTGCCCGACGCGGTGGCAAAGCGCGTGATCGAGGACGACATCGTGCCGCGCTTTCGCCAGAACGATTACTACGGCGGCATCCGCGCCGGCATGGATCGGCTGATGCGTTTGGTCGAGGGCGAGAAGCTGCCGCCGCCGATTGCGCGCAACGCTCATCCGCACGACGAGCGCCTGCCGCTCGAGTGGCTGCTGCCGCTTGCGTTCCTCGCGCTCTTCTTCGGCAGGGCGCTGCGCGCGCTCTTCGGCCATGCGGCCGGCGCGAGCGTGACGGGCGCGCTTGCCGGCGTCCTCGGTTGGGCGATCTTCGGCACGCTCGTGGCGGCCATTGCGCTCGCGGTGCTCGGCCTCTTTCTGGGCCTCGTCACGGGCGCCGTGCCCTCCAGCCGCCGGCGCTTCGGCGGCGGCTGGTCTTCGGGCGGCTTCGGCGGCTGGGGCGGCGGCTTCGGCGGCGGCGGCTTCGGGGGCGGGGGCGGCTTCGGTGGCGGCGGCGGCTCTTCCGGCGGCGGCGGCGCGAGCGGATCGTGGTGAGGCGCGCTCTAAAGCATCTCTTCACGCCGAGCTGGCTCACGCAGCGGCCGTTCGGCGCGGCGACCTTGCGCGCGATCGAGCGCGCGATCGAGGACTCGGAGCGGCGCCACCGCGGCGAAATCCGCTTCGCCATCGAGGGGCCGCTGCATCCCGCGCACCTGCGCCTCTCGCCGCGCAGCCGCGCGCGCCAAGTGTTCTCGCTCCTCGAAGTCTGGGACACCGAGGAGAACACCGGCGTCCTCCTCTATGTCCAGCTGGTCGATCGCGCGATCGAGATCGTCGCCGACCGCGGCATCGCCCAGCGCGTGCCGCAAGCCGACTGGGAGCACATCTGCCGTGCGATGGAGCGCGCTTTCAAGGCGCGCCAATACGAGGAAGGCGCGCTCGGCGCGATCTCGGCCGTGACCGAGATCCTGGCGCGCGAGTTTCCCGCCGGCGCCGCGAATCCGAACGAGTTGCCCGATAAGCCGGCCCTCCTATGAGATACGAGCTCTATTACTGGCCCACGATCCAGGGCCGCGGCGAATTCATCCGCCTCGCGCTGGAAGACGCGGGCGCCGACTATGTCGATGTCGCGCGAAGGCCCAAAGGCATGGAGGCGATGCTGCGCCTGATGAAAAGCGAGGCGCTGCGCAAGCCGCCCTTTGCGCCGCCTTTCCTGCGCGCGGGCGAGCTGGTGATCGCACAAACCGCGCTCATTCTGTATTGGCTCGCGCCGCGGCTCGGACTGGCGCCGAGGAGCGAGCCGGCGCGCCTGTGGCTCCATCAGCAGCAGCTCACGGTGAGCGACTGGCTCACCGAACTGCACGACACGCATCACCCGATCGCAAGCGGGCTCTACTACGAAGAGCAAAAAAGCGAAGCGCTCCGCCGCGCCGCCGATTTCCGCGCCAACCGACTGCCGAAATTCATGGATTACTTCGAGCGCCTCGAGCGCGGCAAGCCGGTCAGCTATGTCGAGCTCTCGCTCTTCCAGGTGATCGAGGGACTGCGCTACGCGTTCCCGAACGCCATGGCGAAGCTCGAGCCGAAGTATCCGAACCTCGTCGGCGTGCACGAGCGCGTCGGCGCGCGCCCGCGCCTTGCGACCTATCTGCGCTCGAAGCGCCGCATCGCTTTCAACGCGCAGGGCCTCTTCCGCCACTATCCCGAGCTCGACCGATAAATTGGGGGCGGATTGAGCTCGACTGCTGCTTCCTTTCCGGCGCTGCGCGAGCCGGTGTTCCGCCGCTATTTCGCCGGCGCGGCGTCGCTCATGATGGCGGACTCCATCGAGCACGTCATCAGCTACTGGATGATGTGGCAGAAGTTTCAATCGCCGGCGCTCGCGGGCTTCGCCGTCATCTCGCACTGGGTGCCGTTTCTCTTCTTCTCCGTGTGGTCAGGCGGCCTCGCCGATCGCCGCGACCCGCGCCGCATCATCCAGCTCGGCATGGCAGTTTTCATGGCCGTGTCGATCGGTTGGGGGGTGCTTTTTCTCGCCGATGCGCTCCAGATGTGGCATGCAGCCGCGCTTCTCATCCTCCACGGCCTCGCGGGCGTCCTCTGGGGCCCGGCCGCGCAGGTCTACATTCACGACATCGTCGAGCGCGAGGCGCTCGCGAGCGCCGTGCGGCTCTCGGCCACCGCGCGTTGGCTCGGGCTGCTGATGGGACCGGCGGTCGGCGGCGTCATCCTTCTCGCGCTCGGACCCGCTTGGGGCATCCTCTTCAACGCTGCGCTTTATCTTCCGTTCATCCTCTGGCTATGGAAGGCGCCTTATCGCCATCGGCATGCGGCGGCGGCCTTGCGCGGCTTTGCCGACGTTGTCGCCACCTGGCGCGCCGTGCGCGAGAACCGCGTCCTCGTTTCCATGGTGGCGCTCGTCGGCGGCGCCTCCTTCATCGTCGGCAACGCCTACCAGGCGCAGATGCCCGAATTCGCGCACGACCTCGCGGATGGCGACGGCGGCTTCACCTACAGCGCGCTCTTTGGCGCCGACGCCGCGGGCGCGCTGTGTGCGGGACTCGCACTCGAAGCGCGCGGACTGCTGCCGCCCCGGGCGCGCACGGCGTTCTTGCTCGCGGCGGGCTGGTGCCTGGCGATCGGCAGCTTCGCCGCGATGAAGAGCTATCCACTCGCGCTCCTCGTTCTCTTCTGCGCCGGCTTTCTCGAGCTCTCCTTCTACGCGATGGCGCAGGCGCTCGTGCAGATGAACGCACCCGAGGCGATGCGCGGTCGCGTGATCGGTCTCTTCAGTATGTCGGCGCTCGGCCTTCGTTCGTTCAGCGGCGTGACCGTCGGCCTGGTTGGCAGCCTGATCGGCATACACTTGTCGCTCGCCCTCGCCGCCGCGCTTCTACTCGCCTTTATCCTCCTCACGCTATGGAAAATGCTGCCCGGACGATGAGAGACGCGAGCTACTTCCTCGTGGTGCGCTTTTGGATCGCGCCCGGCGCCGAGCCGCAGGTATCGCGCTGGCTCGAGGGCGGCCACATGGCCGAGGTCGTGCGCCAGCCCGGGTTCCTCTGGGTGCGGCGCCTGAAGCTTGCCGAGCGCGACCCCTCCGGCTGGAGTGCGCACGCCATGCTCTACGGCATCGACTCGCGCGCCGCCTACGACACCTACATGGCAAATAGCGCGCTGCACGCGCGCTTCAAAAAGGAGCGCGAGCCGTTCGAGGCCAAGATGCGCATCGAGCGCTTTGCGGGCGAGGTCGACTACGCGCTATGAAGATCGATTGGAACGTCGGCTTGGTCTCGCACCTTGGCATCGAGTTCGTCGAAGTCACCGCCGATCGCGTGCGCGCGCGTCTGCAAGTGAGCGACAGGCTCCTCACCACCACGGGTGTCGTGCACGGCGGCACGCTCATGGCTTTCGCCGATACCATCGGTGCCGCGGGCACCGTCGCGAACTTGGGCGAGGGCCAGCGTACCGCCACGCTCGAATCCAAAACCAACTTCATCGCCGGCTGCAAGTCCGGATGGGTGACCGCGGAGGCGACACCGATCCACAAGGGCAAGCGCACGCACGTCTGGGAGACACGCATCACCGACGAAGCGGGCAAGCTCCTTTCGGTCACCACGCAGACGCAGATCATCCTGTGAGGCGGCTCGCCGCCGTCCTCCTTCTCCTACCCACCATGGCCATCGCTCTCGACGTTCAAGGTCACCGCGGCGCCCGCGGCTACCTGCCGGAGAACACGCTGCCCGCGTTCAAGCGCGCGCTGGAATTGGGCGTGACCACGCTCGAGCTCGACACCGGCATCACGCGGGACGGCGTCGTCGTCGTGCATCATGATCGCCGCCTTAATCCCGACGTCGCGCGCGGCCCCGACGGCCAATGGCTCACGGCCCCGGCGCCGACGATCTACTCGCTCACGTTTGCCGATCTGCAGCGCTACGACGTTGGCCGCCTCCGCCCGGGAAGCGACTACGCCCGTCGCTTCCCCGAGCAGCAGCCGCTCGACGGCACGCGCGTCCCGCGCCTTGCGGATCTCTTCGCACTCGCCCGGTCGAGCGAGGTGCGCTTCAACATCGAGACCAAGCTCCTGCCGACGCACGCGGACGAGACGGTGGGCCCGAAGGAATTCGCGCACGCGCTCGTCGCGGAAATCCGCAACGCCGGGCTCGAACGCCGCACGACCATCCAGTCGTTCGACTATCGAACGCTCAAGATCGTCGAGGGCGAGGCGCCAGAAATAGAAACGGTCTACCTCACCGAGGCCGAAGATTCCGTGCCGTCGAAGGTGCACGGCGTCGGCGGCAAGATCTGGTCGCCCGATTACCGCGCGCTCGGCAAAGCGACGGTCGACGAGGCGCATCGTCTCGGTCTTCGCGTCGTCGTCTGGACGGTGAACGAGCCCGCCGATATCACGCGCATGATCGAGTGGCGTGTCGACGGCATCATCAGCGACTATCCCGATCGCGTGCTGCACGCCCTGAAAGCCCGCCCATGAGAATTTGGCTCGCCGCCTTCCTCGTCGCCTGCGCGTCTGCGGCATTCGGACAGCCCTATCCGAATAAGCCGATCAAATTGATAGTGGGCTATCCGCCCGGCGGCTCCGGAGACTTCCTCACGCGTCTCGCGGCCGATGAGCTGACGAAGGAGCTCGGCATCGCCGTGGTGGTCGAGAACCGGCCGGGCGCCGGCGGCAACATCGCCCACGACCTGGTGGCGCATTCGCCGCGCGATGGCTATACCGTGCTCAACGCGACGCACATGGCGATCAATCGCGCGCTGTACAAGAACGTGACGTACGACCCGGACAACGATTTCGCGGCGGTAACGCGTATCGCCACCGGACCGACGGTGATTTGCATCAACCACGATCTGGCGGTGAAGGATCTGCGCGAGTTGATTGCCTATGCGAAGCAGAACCCCGGCAAGCTCTTCCACGCCTCCGCCGGCTATGGCTCGGCGCCGCACCTCGCCTCGGTGCTCTTCGAAGCGGTCGCCGGCATCCAGTTCACGCATGTGCAGTTCAAAGGCGGCGGACCGGCCACGCAATCGCTCCTCGCCGGCGATACGCAGGTCAATTTCGCCACCGCGCCCACCGTCATGGGCTTCGTACGCGCGGGACGCCTGCGCGCGCTCGCGGTGAGCTCGCGCCATGCGTCGCCCGCGGTCCCCGGCATCCCCGGGGCCGAGGAAGCGGGATTACCGGGCTACGACTTCACGTTCTGGTTCGGCTTGTTCGTGCCGGCGGGCACACCGCCCGCGGCGATCGAGCGCCTGCACGGCGCCATGGTGAAGGGGCTCGGGAAGCCCGAGGTACGCGACAAGATTGCGCTCCAGGGTATGGACGCGACGCCCTCCCCCTCGCCGGCGGCGTTCGCGGCGGAGGTGAAGAAGGAAACACCCTATTGGGAGAAGCTCGTGCGCGACTCCGGCGCCAAGGTCGAATAGATGCCGCCCGTCACGCAGTGGCTGCTGATCGCCAATGTTGCCGTGTATGTGCTCGAAAACTCGGGGATGTTCCCGGCGGACGCGTTCGCGCTCTGGCCGCCGGGCGGGTTCGAATCGCGCTTCGAGCCATGGCAGGTCGTCACCTACAGTTTTCTGCACGCCAATCTCGCGCACATCTTCTTCAACATGCTGGCGCTCTACATGTTCGGCGGCGAGGTCGAGAGCCTCTTCGGCTCGCGCTTCTACGCGCAGTACTACTTCGCAGCGGTGATCAGCGCGGCGCTCTGCCACCTGATCGTCACCGCAGCGATGGGCGCGGCGCAGGTGCCGATGGTCGGGGCCTCCGGCGGGATTTACGGGTTGCTGCTCGCC
>JBHELS010000252.1:0-2513 GCA_046263015.1 Burkholderiales bacterium
CGTCCGCTGCGCACGTATTGCTGCGCGGTCGCGATCGCCGTAAAGACGAGCGGAATCTGGCCGCCGACCACATCGGTGATCGCCTGCCCGCCGCCTTTATAGGGCACGTGCTCGAGCTTGGCACCGGTACGCAGCCTGAGAAGCTCGCCCGCGAGATGCGGCGTGCCGCCGGTGCCGGAGGTGCCGTACGCGAAGGGCCGGGTGCGGGCAAGCGCGATCAGCTCGTTCAGATTCTTCGCCGGCAGCGACGGATGCGCGACCAGAATCAGCGTCGCGTCGCCAAGCTTCGTCACCGGTTGGAAATCGTAGAGCGTGTCGAACGGCACTTTGGCGAATACGTGCGGATTGATCACCATCGTGCCGTCGAAGCCGAGAAGCAGCGTGTAGCCGTCGGGCGACGCATGCGCCACCTGCTCGGTGCCGATATTGCCGCTCGCACCGGGACGGTTCTCGACCACCACCGGCTGGCCGAGGCGCGTGCTCAGCGGCTCGGCAATCACGCGCGCGCTATTGTCCGCGACGCCGCCCGGCGCGAAGGGAACGATGATGCGCACCGGCTTTTGCGGCCATTCCTGAGCGCGCGCCGCGAGCGGCGCCACAATTAGAATCAGCGCCGCACAAACGCATGGCCTCAGAGCGATCTTCATTTCGCGTCGAGCTGCGCTACGCGCCGCTTCCGTTCATCGGCGCGATCGCGGTGCACTACTGGTTCGTCGTGTACGACGAAAGCGGCGCCTGTCATCGCTGGGAAGTATGGCAGACGCAGAACGCGGGCGGCCGCAGTTTCGGCCACGTGCACTGCGATCTCAAGTCGCCCAAAGACGGCGTCGGCGGCGGCCCGTCGCGCGTTGCCGCGACCTGGCAGGGCGACGAAGCGAGTCGCATCGCCGCGGTGTTGCAAGAACCCGAGCGCTATCCGCACTGCGGCCGCTATCGCTACTGGCCTGGTCCGAACAGCAACAGCTTCGTCGCCTGGGTGCTCGCTCAGGCGGGCATCCAGTATCCTTTGCACTGGAAGGGGATCGGACGAAAGTGGCGTTGAAAATCCGCGAGGCGACGAAAGCCGACGCGCATGCCATCGCCGAGGTCCACGTTGCCGCATGGCGCTCGGCCTACCGCGGCCTCCTGCCCGATGCGGTCATCGCGGCGCTCACGGTCGAAGAGCGCCGCGCGTTCTGGAAGGACATGCTGGCCAAGACCGCTGCATCGAAAGTCGCTGTGGGCGAATCCGATGGTGCCATCGCCGCCTTTTGCTCCTATGGTCCAACGCGCGATGCGGATGATCCGGAGGCGGCGGAGATCTATGCGCTCTATGTGCATCCCGCGATGTGGCGACAGGGGTGTGGCCGGGCGCTCTGTGAGCACGCCTGGCGCGAGGCCGCTCGGCGCGAGCACACCGCGATCACCTTGTGGGTGATGAAAGGCAATGACCGGGCGCTGCGCTTCTACGAACACATCGGCTTTGCCGCCGACGGCGCGCAACGCACCGACGCCAGGCTGATCGACACGCGGTTCGATGAACTGCGCTATCGAAAGCCCATCGCTTGAAACGACTGCTCGCCGCGCTCGCGTTGCTCGCTTCCTGCGCCGCCTGGGCGCAGGAGCCCTACCCGTCAAAGCCGATCCGCTTCATCCTGCCCTTCCCGCCCGGCGGCGGCACCGATCTGCTCGGGCGCCTGATTGCCGATCACCTGGCCGCGGCGCTCGGACAGCCGGTGGTCACCGAAAACCGCGGCGGCGCCGGCGGCAATGTCGGTGCCGAAGCCGCAGCGCGCTCGGCGGCCGACGGCTACACGATCGTCCTCGTCGCGCCGTCATTGGCGATCAGCCCGACGCTCTACGCGAAGCTCAACTACGACCCGGTGAAGGACTTCGCGCCCATCGCGCTCGTCGCGCAGGTGCCGAACGTCATGGTCACCCATCCGTCGGTGCCCGCACGGACGCTGGCCGAATTCATCGCCTATGCGCGCGCCAGTCCCGGCAAGCTCAATTTCGGCTCCGGCGGCAGCGGGACCTCCAATCATTTGGCCGGCGAGCTTTTCAATCTCCGCACCGATGCCAAGCTGGTCCATGTCCCTTATAAGGGAGTGAACCTCGCCATGAACGGCGTCCTTGCCGGCGAAGTGCATCTCGTCTTCATCGGCGTGCCGGTGCCGGCGCCGCATATCAAGGCAGGGACGCTGCGCGCTCTTGCCGTCCTCGCGGGCGAGCGCTCGCCGCTCCTTCCCGATGTGCCGACAGCGGCGGAAGCGGGCCTCCGTGATTTCGACGTCACGACGTGGTACGGGATCCTGGCGCCGGCGGGGACGCCGGGGCCGAGCATCTGGCGGCTGAATAGCGAGCTGACGAAGATGATGCAGGCATCCGATATGAAAGAGCGCCTGGCGACGATGGGCACCGAGCCGCTCACGAGCACGCCCGAGGCGTTCGGTGCTTACATCAATAGCGAGATCGCCAAATGGGGCGACGTCATTCGCAAAGCGGGCTTGCGCGCCGAATGAGTTTCACTGCTC
>JBHELS010000253.1:0-3382 GCA_046263015.1 Burkholderiales bacterium
GCCCGAGCTCGTCGTCCTTACTTCCGGAGCCGATTCATGATCCACGTCATCGCCGTCATCACCGCCAAGCCGGGCAAGCGCGAGGAAGTGCTCGCTCTATTTCGCGCCAACGTCCCCGCGGTGCGCGCCGAGAAAGGCTGCCTCGAATACGGCGCCGCGGTCGATGCCGAGCCCGCGCTACCGATCCAGAAGAATTGGGGCCCCGACACCTTCCTCGTGATCGAGAAATGGGAAAGCGCCGACGCCCTCAAGGCGCACGCCGCCGCGCCGCACATGGCGGCCTACGGCGCGAAGACCCGGGATCTGCTGGCGAGCCGCGTCATCCACGTCCTCACGCCGGCGTGATTTGTCGTTGATCCAGCGATTGACGGCAGCGGCTGCAGTGCTAAATTGAAGGCGAGTCGGCAACGGTCGCCGTACAGCAAGCAGTAGTGGCAGGTCACCACGGGATTCCCGGCCACCTGTCGGGATACCGGACCGCTGCAGGCTCGGAAAGTGAGGCGCCCAGCTAGGCGCCGCCCGACACCCGGGCAACAAGGCCCCGCCACGCGCGGGGCCTTTCATTTTGGGATTCGGGGAAATTTCGGAAATCGGGGTCAGAGCCCGATTTCTACATCTGCCGGTAGACGGCGCGGCACTCCTGGAGTTCTTCGGCGGTCTTGAGCGGCTTCGTGCAGCGCTTGGCGAATTCGGTTTTCCGCTTTTCCTGTTCGGCGACCGCAGCGCGGCGCTGCGCCTCGCGCTCGTCGACTTTTTTCTGCAGCGTCTTCACTTCCTCCATCGGCGCGTAGTCCTGGCCCTGGGCGTAAGCGGCGACGAGCGCCGCGGCGAGGAGAAGTGCGATGCCGGCGACAATCGTTGAAAGTTGCATGCGAGAAGTCTTTCACCATCGCCGCGGAATTTCAGCGCAGTGGGTCACGCTCGCTTGCATATCGCGCGAAACCTCGCGACCTACATCACGCCGCGCGGTAGTGATTCCCTTACGCGCCCTTGGTGGTTGTGCGGGACGCGACCCCGCGGCGAAACGCGCGCCCGCAGGCGCGGTTGACACGATATCGGATAGCGAATCCGCGCGACGCGGGGCATAGCGCTTGCACCCTCCCTGGCATCGCCCGCACTTCGCGGGCTCCACCATCACCAGGAGGATTTCGATGAAGCTCGTTCCCGCAACCCTCGGCGCTGCCGTCTCGCTCGCGCTCGCGCAGCTGGCTGCCGCGCAGCCAAGCGTGATCGCGCCGCATTCACGCACCTACAACATCGAGCAGCAGGGCGCGCAGAATTCGACGCAGTTCGGCTCCGGCAACCAGAGCACTCAAACCTACGGCTCGGACAACCAGACCTCCGCGACCCAGGGCAACAACAACCAGTCCACCGTGCAGTCAGGCGCGACCAACCAGTCGACACAGCAATCCGGCAGCGGCAATAGCGCGCAGAGCGTCTACCAGCGCGGCCAGCAGAACCAGAACGCGCAAGGCTCGAGCAACCAGCAGAGCCAGCAGGCCGGCTCCGGCAACACCAACGCGCAATCGGCCACCGGCGGTACCTCGCAGCAGAACCGCCAATGGGGCGAGCACCAGTGGAATCGCAGCGGCGCCTCGGGTTCGAGCGCGCGGGACAACGACCACGACCGGCGCTGGGATGGCCGGGACCATAATTCCCGCTCGGATGACCATCGGTGGAACCGCAATGCCGGCTCCGGCTCGAGCGCGCGCGGCGACGATCACCGCTCCGACGATCATCGCTGGCGCGAGCGCTACGCCGACGATCGAGACCAGGATCGTCACGACAACGGCAAGCACAAGGGCTGGGACAAGAAGCGCGACAAGCACCGCGGCGATCGCGACTAATTCGGTGTCAGGCACCGAATGCGGGTTATTCGGTGCCCGACCCCGAATTGCGAATGGCGTCCCACACGCGCTGCGGGCTCGCCGGCATGTCGAAGTGATGGATGCCGAGCGGCCGCAGCGCGTCCACGATAGCGTTCATCACCGAGGTGAGCGCGCCCGCGCACCCTGCCTCGCCGCAGCCTTTGACGCCGAGCGGATTGGTGGCGGCCGGCACCGGATGGCTCGCCCATTCGATCGCCGTCTTGATGTCTTCCGCCCGCGGTAGCGCGTAGTCCATGAACGAGCCCGTGAGGAGCTGGCCCTCCTCGTCGTAGCGCGCGTTCTCCATCAGGCACTGGCCGATGCCTTGCACGACACCGCCGTGCACCTGGCCTTCGACGAGGAGCGGATTCACCACCGTGCCGAAGTCGTTCACCGAGTGGTAGCGCACCACGTCGACCTTGCCCGACTCCGGATCGATCTCGACCTCGCACACATGGCAGCCGTTCGGAAACGCCGACGGAATCACCTCCGTCACGTGCGTCGTATCCAGCTTTCCCGTATAGCGCTTCGCGAGGTCCATGATGCCGATCGCGCGATCGGTGCCAATGACGGTGTACTTGCCGTGCGCGAATTCGATGTCTGCAGCCGCCGCCTCCAGCGCCTCGGCGGCCAATTCCTTTCCTTTGTCGATCACCAGCCGGGATACCTGCGCGATGGCTGCGCCGCTCATCATCATCGAGCGCGAGCCGCCGGTCCCGGCGCCGAAGACGATCTCGTCCGAGTCGCCTTGCACGAGCCGCACGCTCTCGAACGGAATTCCTAATTGCGAAGACAGTGCTTGCGCGAAGGGCGACGCATGCCCCTGGCCGTAATCGAGCGTGCCGGTAACGAGCGTCACGCCGCCCGCGTTATCAAACCTGAGGCCGCCCATCTCCTTGTTCGGCGGCGCCGTCACCTCGAGATAGCTGCCGATCCCCAACCCGCGCAGGCGCCCGCGCGCCTTTGACGCGCGCTTGCGCGCTTCATAACCGTCGATGACGCGCACCGCTTTCTCGAACACCGCCGGAAAATCGCCGCTGTCGAACGTCATGCCCGACGCCGCCTTCCACGGGATCTCGCTCGGCCGCACGTGGTTTCGCCGCCGCAGCTCGAGCCGATCGATGCCCATCTCGCGCGCCGCTTCGTCGATCAGGCGCTCCATGTAGTAGTTCGCCTCCGGGCGCCCCGCGCCGCGATACGCGGAGACGGGCGTCGTGTTCGTCACGCACACCTTGGTCGACACTTCGAGGAGCGGCGTGCGATACACGCTCACCACGTTGCGCACCACGTTCATCGACGGCGGCTGCGGCGCCACCGTGCCGACGTACGCACCGACATTTCCATATCCTGTCACCCGCAGCGCAAGAAAGCGCCCATCGCGATCGAGCGCGAGCGCCGCGGTCATCTCATGGTCGCGCCCATGCTGATCGGAGAGGAACGAGCCCGAGCGCTCATCCGTCCACTTCACCGGCCGCTTGAGCGCCTTCGCCGCGTGCGCGAGGCAGATGTACTCC
>JBHELS010000254.1:0-9735 GCA_046263015.1 Burkholderiales bacterium
AGGTCCGCCGCGCTCGCGCCCGGTGCCAGCCACACAGCGGCATCGTTGACGCGATCGTCGCCGGTCATGCGAACGTAGTCGCCGCGCTCGATGAGGATCGCGCCATGCTGGCGCGCGTAGTCGCGAAAGACGCCCGCCACCGTGACGCGATGGTTGCGGCCAGCGAGCGGCAGATCGAGCGTGTCGCCGGGCCGCAGGCCGTAGATGTCTTGCACCGCTTCGCTCACCCAGACGGCGTTGGCCGGGATGGACGCAAGCTTGCTCAGCACCGGGAAGGCGAGCGCCGCGCGATCACGCGCGACGAGCACGAGCGGCGGACGCGCGGGATCGAGGATCACGCGGCCGCTCCGCAGAAAATCGATGCGCGCGACCTGCGGCAGCGCGCGCACGCGTTCGACGAACCGCGGGTCGAGCACGCCGGTGTCGCCCGCGTGCGTGGTGCGGAAATAGACCTCGGCCGGAAGCACCGTGCCGAGCCAGTCGTCCACCGATTGCCGAAACGACGCGACCATGATCGCCATCGCCGCCATCAACGAGAAGCTCGCGACGATGGCAGCAAGGCTGGTCGCCGCCTGCCCCGGCGCCGCGCGAAGCTGCGCGAGCGCGAGCGCAAGCTGCGGCGCACGCGGCAGCGGCAGCGCTCGGAAGACCACCCGGGAGAGACGCGGCATGAGGGCGATGGCACCGATGAGAAGGCAGGCAATGGCGGCGTAGCCGAAGAGCGGCAGTCCGCGTACGGGCCCGAGCTGCGCGAGGCCGACGCCCGCGATGAGGAGCGCGATGCCCGGAAGCGCAGGCGCCGCGCGATCGAACATCGTCTGCTCGTCGCCCGCGCGCAGCGCGCGCGCGGCGGGCGTGCGTGCCGCATCGCGCGCCGGCAGCAACGCGCCGAGCACGGCGACCGCGATGCCGGCGGCAAAGTAAACGAGCGCCGCAACCGGCGCGAAGCCCACGTGGGGCGCGACGTCGCGGAATTGCCCGGCGCCGAGGTCACCGCCCCAGCGCCGCACGGCGAAGAGCGCGAGCGCATAGCCAAGGCCGACGCCGAGCGCGGCGCCAAGCGCCCCGAGGGCCGCGGCTTCGGCGAGCACGAGGCGCACGATGCCGCGCCGCTCGAGGCCGAGCACGCGAAGGAGCGCATGCTCGCCGCGCCGGCGCGCCGTTTCGAGCGCCTGCGCCGAAAAGACGAGGAAGCCGCCCGTGAAGAGCGCGACCATCGCGAGCACATTGAGATTCACGCGGTAGGCGCGCGACGGATAGGCGCTCGCCTGCTCGAGCGTCTCTACCGGGGAAGCATAGACCCCGGGCGGCAAGAGCGCCTGGATGCGAGCCCGAATGGCCGCGCGATCGGCCCGCTCGGCGAGACGCAGATCCAGGCGGTTCAATTGTCCGAGACGCTCGAAGCGCCACTGCGCGGTGGCGATATCGACGAGCGCCGCCTGCCCGCGGAGCGCGGAGCCGGGAAGTACGCCGGCGATTGAGAATTCGACCGCCCGCTGACCGACCACGAGGCGCAGTCGGTCGCCTTTGCCGAGGCCGAGGGCGGCGCTCGCCGCCGATGACAGGAGCACGTTGTCCGGTGACAGGAGATCGAAGCGCTCGTCGACGGCGAGCGCGGGCTGAAGAAGCGCGGCGCGCAGAATGTCGAGTCCGACGACGCGCAGCGTGTGCTCCGTGCCGGCAAGGCCGACGTCGAGCTCGAGCACCGGACTCACGGTGCGCACGCCGTCCAGGCGAGCGACCGAAGGATAGAGCGCGTCAGGAAACCCCGTACGCCCACCGCGCACTTCGATGTCGGCTTCGCCGGCGAGCGCGCGTACGGCGGCGGTGACATCGGCAAGCGCGGCGCGATTGACAAGGTGCACGCCGTAGCCCAACGCGACGCCGAGTGCGATGCCGATGACTGAAAGAAGCAACCGCGCGCGCGGCCGGCGCGAATTGAAAAGCACGACGAGGCCGAGCATCGCGGCCACTATACCGGCGCTCGCTGTCGCCGCGCCGCGTCTCGGCCTCGGGAACTAGCCCGCCCGGGTGGACGCGTCTTCCGCCGGCGCGCAGCGTACTTCCATGGCGCATTACCCCCTGGTGCTCGCCGCGGCGCTCTTGCCGCTGATTGCGGGCTGCGAGACCGCCGCGCTCGCGGTGCTGGGCGGTGGCGCTTCGACGATCCTGCGCTACAACCTGGACGGCATCGCCTCGCGCACCTTCACGGCGCCGGCGGCGGCGGTGAAAAGCGCGTCACTCGCGGCGCTCGATCGCATGGGACTCGCCATCGACACGATGGGCAAATTCGAGACAGGCGAGGTGATCCGCGCACGCTCCCCGAACCGCGAGATCGAAATCGAGCTCGAGCCGATCACTGAGCAGGCAACGCGCGTTCGCGTCATGGCGCGCGGCGCGAGCCTCTTCTACGACAATGCCACCGCGGTAGAGCTCGTGCAGCAGACGGAGAAGCTTCTCGAGCCCACCCTCACCGCCCGGACCCAGGCCTCGCCGTCGCCCTCATCTCCCGCGTCGCCCGCGGCGGCCGCCGGGGCGTCGCTCCCGGCGAAGACCTTCTAGCGACGTACGCTCTCGGCGTCGTCGTCAACAGCCTTGACGGCTTCCGGCTCGCGCGCGAGCAGCTGCTCGAGGCGCTGCACATGGCGCTGCTCGTCGGCCGCCATCTCGGCGGCGAAGGCACAGACCGCGTCGTCGATCGCGTGCTCGGCGACGTCGACGTAGAAGTTCTGCGCGCGCCGCTCGCTCGAGAGCGCTGCCGCGAGCGCTTCGCGCGCGCCCTTGGGCGTGGCGACCCGGTCGGCCTGCGGACCAAGATAGTGCCAGGCGTATTCCCAGGGTGCGATTTCGGGTAGCTCGCGCTCGGCGGTGCCGAGGGCGAGCGCCTCGTACTGCTCCTGCTCCTCGCGACCGATACGCTGGAATTCGTCGGCGATGTAGTCGAGCTTCGCCTCGCGCATCAGGCGCTCGAGCTCGATGAAGCGCTTGAACGCCTCGCGCTCGATCGCGAGCGCGTGCGCATACAGTTCGATCAGATTTTGCGGCAGGAGTCTTTGGCCCATGGTGGCGGCGAATGAAGTTGCCGCTTACGCTACGCGGGCGACATTACGCCCTCGCACGGGGCGAGGGGCTCCGTCATGGCCCACAGAGAATGTCGCCGCCCGTGTTAAACGGGCGTTAAGGCCCCTTGATACCCGCTTCGCGGATCACGCGCGACCACTTCGCCTGCTCCGCGCGTATGAAAGCGGCAAATTCTTGCGGCGTATCGGCCGCGGCATACGAACCGCCGGCGCGGAGCTGCTCCCGCACCTCGGGCGCGTTATAGGCGCGCACCAGCTCCCGATGCAGCACCTGCACGAGCGCCGGCGGTGTGCCCGCTGGCACGAAAATCCCATTCCAGGCAATCGCTTCGAGCTGTGGCAGACCCAGCTCCGCGACACTTGGCACGTCCGGCAGGATGTCGAGGCGCTCGCGACCCATGACGGCGAGCGCGCGCAGCTTGCCCGCGCGAATCGGTCCTAGAACGACCTGGGGCACCGGGAAGGCAGTATTGAGCTGGCCGCCCTGAAGATCAGGCAGCTCGGAATTCACGCCCTTGTAGGGCACCTCGAGGAGTTTGACGCCACGCTCGAACTTGAGCATCTCGCCCACGAGCTGGCTCACGCTGCCCGGACCATGCGAGGCATAGGTCAGCTTGTCCGGGTTCGCCTTCGCATAGGCGAGATACTCGGGGAGCGTCTGGGCGGGCACACCGGGATTCACCACCATGAGAAGCGGCGTCATGGAAAAGCGCGATACCGGCGCGAGCTCGGCGCCGAGGCGGCAGCACGGGTCGGGATGCAGCGCATCGGCGACCGCGTTATTAATGAGCGCGAGAAAGAGCGTATGCCCATCGGCGGGCGATCTCGCCGCCTCGCGCTGCGCAATGACGCCGTTCGCACCCGGCCGGTTCTCGACGATCACCGGCTGTCCGAGCGCCGCGGAGAGCTTCTCGGCAATCTGCCGCGCGCGAATATCGGGCGAACTGCCGGCAGCCGACGGAACCAGAATCCTCATCGGCCGGTTGGGAAACGACTGCGCGAGCGCGAGCGCGCACCAGCATAAGAGACCGAGCGCGAGCGCTTTTTTCCGGAGCATCGGCCGCAATAATAAATCGGGGACGGAGCCCGAATTCCGGACGGCGTCCCCGAGAAGGAGAAAGCTACTGGCTTAGATAAGCGCGCGCGAGCTGCAGCTCGGCTCGCGGCTCGCCCTTGCCCGCGATCTGTACGAGTCGCCCGTAGTAGCGGCGGGCGCTTCGCGCCTCGCCCGCCATTTCGGCAGCGAGCGCCGCGCCATAGAGGCCGCGGAAGCGATCGGGCTCGCGCTTTTGCGACTGTTCATATTCCTTGAGCGCGTCGGCCGGTCGCTTCATTTCCATCAGCATGTCGCCAAGGAGCTCGCGCGCCGGCAGGAGCCGGCCTGGCGTCACCGGATGCTTCTCATTCTTGTCTTCCATGTCGGCCGCCTGCCGCATTAGACCCAGCGCCTCGTCGCCGCGGTCTTCGGCGAGCGCCGTCCATGCCGCCGCGCCCAGGCGCATGACCTCGACCTCGGTCGCCCAATAGTCATTCTGCGCCGCGCGCAGTGCGTCGCGCTTCTCGGCGATCTTCTCGACATCGGCCTTCGCCGCCGCCGCATCGCCCGTTCGCGCCGCGCCGATGGCGCGCGCCTGGTGCGTAAGCGCTTCCGTGAATGGAAACTTGCTTTGCAGCGGCTGCAATTGCGCCGCCTCGCGCCAGGCGCCGCGTTCGATCGCGAGGCGCGCGGGCATTGCCGCGAGCGGATAAGGTCCAATGAAGCGCGGCGTCGACGGGCTGATGCGCGCGGCTTCCTCGTACGACTTGCGCGCATCGCTGTCGCGGGCGAGCTGTAGGTAGGCGTACACGACATAGTCGAGCGCATGCAAGGCGTCGTCGCCCTCCTTCGTCTTCAGCGCCACATCCGCCGAGCGTCGATTGGTCGCCGCGGAGTCCGGCCATGCACCGACGCGCGTGAAGATGTGCGACGGCATGTGCAGCGCGTGCGGCGCATCGGGCGCGATGCTCGCGTAACGACGCGCGGCGGACACACCCTTCTGCGCCATCGGCGGCGCGTCATACGCGTGGATGAGGTAATGCGCGACGCCGGGGTGGCCGGGGTACTTCGCGAATTGCTTTTCCAGAATGGTGGCCGCCTTGAGCGAATTGCTGTAGGTCTGGTCGGACGCCTGCTGGATGGCAATGAGGTAGAGCGCGTTGAAGATCTGCGCTTCATCGTCCTTCGGATATTTAAGGGCGAGCGCCTGGTATGCCCGCGAGCGCGCAAGCGCGCGGTCGGATTGCGTGCGGATTGCGAAATCGTCCCAGTACGCCGCTACCGCCTCGAGATAATCCTTCTCGCGCTGGGTCTTCGCGCCGGTTTGGCGGCCCTTCGCAATCGCTCCTTGTGCCCGTTCCACTTCCTTCGGCGGCACGAGGCCGACGAAGGGGTTATTCATAAGGATCGAGGCGAACCCCCAAGCCGCGATCGCCGCGCAGTCTGGATCGACCTCCGCGATCTCCTGGAACTCGCGTTCGCCTTGCGGGAACCAGAACGAATGCAGCATCGCCACCGCGCGCTGCACCTTGGGTTGCACCTTCGCGCTGCACGAGCTCGCGAAATTCACCTTGCCGAGCTTCTGCGCGCCTTTACTGCCGGCGTCGTCATCGTGCGCCGCAACGCTGACAGCGAAGAGCGATGCCGCGAGGGTACTCAGTAATCGAACCATTCGATCTTCCTCCGGTGTATCTCGGAATACTCAGAGCCGCTCTAAATCGAGACGCTTGCGATCGCCGATCCAGGCGCGCGCGAGATACTTCTCCGCTTCGCGCGCCTCGGCGTGCAGGCCCTGGCGCTCGAAGCTCGTCTTGAGACCATAGAGCGACCAGGCGTTGTTCGGCGTGCGTGCCAGGCTTTCCCTGAACGCATCGCGGGCGCCTTGCGCATCGCCCTTGAGGAGGAGCAGCGCGCCGAGCGTCTGACGCACCGGGTAATACCAGTAAGGCGGCTCCATGTACGGCAGCGCGTCCTGGATCGCCACCGCCGCCTCGAGGCTGCGGATCGCGCCATCGAGATCGCTGCCCGCCTGCGCAATGCGTGCGCTCAGCACGTGCGCCGCGATCTGGCCGACATCCTTCGCCGGGATGCCCCAGGCGGTGAAGGCGCTGTAGTCCGTGGTAGAGGTGATGCGTTCGATCTCCGCGAGCTGCGCGCGCGCCGCCTCACGGTTCCCGTTTTGGGCAAAGGCGACGCCGCGTGCGTAGCGCCAGGCCACCTGCAGATACGGCAGATCCGCGCCCGGGTCGGCGAGCGCGAGCACCGCTGGTAGATCGCTGAACTGCGCGTGCGCCCAGTACGGGCCGGCCTTCATCGGCACGACGAGCGGCACCGCCTTCGCGACCTCGTCGGGGATATTGCGCGCGAGTTTTGCGGCCGCCTCGAGCACGATCGGCGCCTCGCCCGACATCTGCGCGGAGACGACGATGAAGTGCAGGTTGTGCGAGTAATAACCGAGCGGATAGACGCCCTGCGGCTGAAATTTCGCGATGTAGGTCTCGTCAACCTTCGCGGCCACCTGGTTGGTCTTGAGCGAGTCCTTATAGCGTCCCAGACGGTAATAGATGTGGGCCGGCATATGCACGAGGTGCCCGGCGTTTGGCGCGAGCTTCGCGAGCTTGTCGGCAAAGGGCTCCGCGCGCTTCGCATCCGCCGATGCTTCCACGGCGTGGATGTAGAGATGGATAGCGCCGATATGGCTCGGGTCGCGCTTGAGCACCGTCTCGAGCGTCGGCACGAGCGCTGCGACCACTGGCTTCGCTGCCGCGCCGCCCGCCTGCCAATAGTCCCAGGGCGAGCGGTCCATGAGCGACTCGGCGTAGAGCGCGAGGATATCGAGGTCGTCCGGAAACATGGCCGCTGCCGCAGCCATCGCGCTCGCGTACGCATCGTCGAGCTGCGGCCGCTCGAGCCGCGGATCTTCGCTGTAGCGTGCGGCGACCGCGTTGATCAGCGCCTGCTCGCGAGCGCTGGCATTCGAAACGAGCGATTTCGCTTTCGCCGCGGCCGCGGCGGCCGGCGCGTTCGCCTTCGGATCCATCGGCACGTTGATGTTCGGGCCGAGGACATAGGCCTCGCCCCAGTAGCACATCGCGCATTGCGGGTCGGCGCGCTGCGCCTGCTGGAAGGCGCGCTGGGCTTCGGCGTGGTTAAAGTTCCACGCGAGGCGCAAGCCCTGGTCGAAGTACCGCTGCGCGACGTTGGAACTCGTGGTGATCTTGAAGCTGCGCGTGCCGAGGCCCTGAATGATCGGTTGCTCGGCGGCAGCCGCCCCGGGCGCGGCGCTCGCGGCCGCTTTGGCCGCCGGGCTGACTTCGGTGCGCGCCGCCTGCGCGATGATGATGGGCGCTGCCGGCGAGCGCGCCGTGTTCGGAACGCAGAGTGCGCCATCGAGCATGGCGAGCTCCGGCACAAAGATGTTCGATTCCGCTTGTGGCAGATCACTCGCGATGATTCCAGCGGCGAGCATGGCGAGAACCAGCGGCTTACGCAGCGGCTTCATGAGTCCTCCTCCCAGAGGTGAGTGCGGCCAGTCTACGCCGGTGCGCGCTCCGCGCGAGCAGTCAGAGCGCACTAGCGCCAGGTGAACGATTCACCATCCAGGAGCCGGAAAGCCGATTACTTTCAGAAGCTTTGCCCGCAGCCAGTAAAATCGCGCAGTGAACAAACCCGGCTTGCCTGTCGCGAGCAACTTCATCCGCCAGATCGTCGAGGCGGACCTCGCCTCGGGCAAATACACGGAAATGGTGACGCGCTTTCCGCCGGAGCCGAACGGCTACCTGCATTTCGGTCACGCGAAAGCGATCTGCCTCAACTTCGGCCTGCCGCAGGAATACGGCGGCCGCTGCCACCTTCGCTTCGACGACACCAACCCGACGAAGGAAGAGCAGGAGTACGTCGACGCCATCAAGGAAGCGGTGCATTGGCTCGGCTTCCGCTGGGAGCCGCACGAGTACTACGCGTCGGACTATTTCGAGCGCCTGTATCGATTTGCGGTGGCGCTGATCGAGCGCGGGCACGCTTACGTCGATTCGCAGTCGGCCGACGAGATGCGCGCGAGCCGCGGCACGCTGACCGAGCCGGGGCGCGATTCGCCGTACCGCACGCGCATGGTGTCGGAGAATCTGCGGCTCTTTCGCGAGATGCGCGAGGGAAAGCACGCCGATGGCACGCATGTCCTGCGCGCAAAGATCGACATGCGCTCGCCCAACCTGAATTTGCGCGACCCGGTGATGTATCGCATACGCCACGCGCATCACCATCGCACCGGCGACAACTGGTGCCTCTATCCGACCTACGATTGGGCGCACGGCCTATCGGACTGCATTGAACGCGTGACCCATTCCCTGTGCACGCTCGAATTCGAGGACCATCGGCCGCTCTACGATTGGTTCAACCAGCGGGTCGCCGGAGCAGGCTTCTTCGAGCCGCCGCTTTCGAAGCAGATCGAGTTCGCGCGGCTCAATCTCACGTATGTCGTGCTTTCCAAGCGCCGCCTGATCCAGCTCGTCGAGGAAAAGCACGTCACCGGCTGGGATGATCCGCGCATGCCGACGCTCGCCGGAGGGCGCCGCCGCGGCTACACGCCGGGCGGCTTCCGGCTATTCGCCGAGCGTATCGGGGTCTCGAAGGCGCACCAGGTGATCGAGTTTTCCATCCTGGAGGACTGCATGCGCGAGGACCTGAACGAGATTACCCCGCGGCGCATGGCGGTGCTCGATCCGGTGAAGCTTGTGCTCGACAACTATCCCGCGGACAAGGAAGAGATGCTTGCGCTTCCCAATCATCCGCAGAAGCCCGAGTGGGGCAAGCGCGACGCACCGTTTGGCCGCGAGCTCTGGATCGAGCGCGAGGATTTCCAGGAGCGGCCCGAGAAGGGTTACTTCCGCCTATATCCGGGAAACGACGTGCGGCTTCGCTTCGGCTACGTGGTCAAGTGCACGGGCATGAAGGATGGCGTGGTGCACGCAATCTACTACCCCGACTCGCGCTCGGGGACTGCGTCCGCGGACAAGTACAAGGTGAAGGGCAACATCCATTGGGTAAGCGCACGGCACGCGCATTCGGCGGAAGTGCGCCTTTACGATCGGCTGTTCACCGCCGCGGAGCCAGGCGCCGACCACGATTTTCTCGCTGACCTCAACCCGGCGTCGATGACGGTGGTGAAAGCCGAGCTCGAGCCCTCGCTCGGCGCCGCGCAGGCGGAAGAGCGTTTTCAGTTCGAGCGCCATGGCTACTTCACCAAGGACCGCGAAGGCGACGCGTTCAACCGCACGGTGACCTTGCGCGACTCCTGGAAGAAGTAAGACTTCCTCGGATGCTTGCGCGGCGCTTCTCTACGCTAGCGCCATGCAATTCCGGGGTTTCAGCTGCCGCCGCAGGGACCGTCGGGGCCGCACATGCAGTACGCCTGCGCCGATTGCGGCCAGGGGACGCAATACTCCAAGCTCATCGACCAGATCGGTCGCGAAGCGAGCCGCCAGCGCAAAGAACGCCTCGGCGGCGAGCCTTAAGGCGCCGGCTGCGCCTGCGCGAGATAAGGCCGCTCGCGCACGCGCTCCTGATTCAGGCGATGCACCATGAAGCAGATCAGCGCGCCGATGAGGAATGGCGTCGCCG
>JBHELS010000255.1:0-6907 GCA_046263015.1 Burkholderiales bacterium
TTGCCGTAGCCGGTGAGAAGCGCGAGGATCGGCGCGCCGCGGGCACGAGCCCGCGATTCGTCTTCCAGCACGAAGGCCGCCGCGCCTTCACCAAGCACGAGTCCACCGCGTCGCTTGTCGAAGGGCTTGCAGCTCGCCGCCGGATCGGTCGCATCGGCGGGGGCGAGCGTGCGCAGCGCCTGCCACGCGAGGAGGGTGGCCGGCGTCAGCAGTGCCTCGGAGCCGCCGGCGACGATGGCGTCGGCGCGGCCGGCGTGGATCGTGCGCATCGCTTCACCGAGCGCCATGGCGGAGGAAGAGCAGGCGGTGGCGAAGTTGGCGAAGGCGCCGCGCAGGCCATGACGCACGGCGACGTTGGAACCCGCGGCATTGTTCATCGCCATCACCACGGTGAGCGGCCGCGCGCGCCACTCGCCCGTTCCGTACACCTGCTTGTAAGCAGCTTCCAGCGTGTTGGCGCCGCCGAGACCCGTGCCCCAATACACGCCGATGCGCTCGGGGGAGGATGCGGTGTCGAGGCCGCTCGCGGCGAGCGCTTGCGTCGCGGCGCCGAGCGCGAATTGCGTCGCGCGATCGAGGTTCGCCGCCTCGCTCTCCTTCAGAAGCGGCGCCGGATTCCAGTCGATCGTGGCGCCCACTTGCACGCCGGAGCCCTGCGCGATCTCGCCCGGGAGGCGCCGGATGCCGGAGCGCACATCGCAGAGCGAACGGTGGAAGTCTTCAAGCGTCGTGCCGATGGGCGAGACGATGCCTGCCCCGGTGACTGCAACGCGCCGCCCGGGCATCGGTGCGGCTTAGGCCTTGCCGCAGGCGCCGAGCGCGGCGGCGACGTGACGCTCGAGATCGCCGAGCGTCCTGATGCCCTTCAAGTCCTCGTCCGAGACGCTGACGCCGAACTCTTCTTCCACCTTGAACATGAACTCGATGAAGGAAAGCGAATCGATGCCGAGCTTGTCGAGCGGCGCCGCCGGGTCGAGCGCTTGCGCGTCGAGCGAAAATTCCTTGGTGGCGAGCTCCTTGATGCGCGCGAGCGTATCCATCGGCGCGCATTATAAGCCCTTATAATCTGCGGCCTTACCGCGCGTACGGCTCTCGATGTCGCTCTATGCCCTCGGCCTGAATCACCAGACTGCGCCGCTTGCGGTACGCGAGCGCGTGGTGTTTCACGTCGAGCGGCTGCGCGAGGCGCTCGCGCAGTTGAAGCACGGCCTAGCGCGCGAGGCGGCGATCCTTTCGACCTGCAACCGCACGGAGCTCTACGTGGCCGGCGACGAGCCGGGGGCGGCCGCGCAATGGCTCGCGCGCTATCACCAGTTCGAGCCCGACGGCCTCGCGCCTTACCTGTACACGCTGCCGCGCGAACAGGCGGTGCGGCATGCCTTTCGCGTCGCCTCCGGTCTCGATTCCATGGTGCTCGGCGAGCCGCAGATCCTCGGCCAGATGAAAGAGGCGGCGCGGGCGGCCGAATCGGCCGGGACCCTCGGCACGCTTCTGCACCGGCTCTTTCAGCGGTCCTTTGCCGTGGCGAAAGAGGTGCGCGCCACGACGCAGCTCGGCGTGGCGAGCGTTTCGATGGCCGCGGCGACCGTGCGGCTTGCGGCGCGCATCTTTCCGAGCCTCAGAGATCAAAGCGTGCTTTTCATCGGCGCGGGCGAGATGATCGAACTCTGCGCCACGCATTTTGCCGCCCAGTCGCCCGCTCGCATGACGGTGGCCAACCGCACGCTCGAGCGGGCGCAGAAGCTCGCGCATCGTTTCAATGCGCAACCCGTCGAGCTGCGCACGCTCGCCGAGCATCTGCACGAGCACGACATCATCGTCTCGAGCACCGCTTCTTCGCTGCCGATCCTCGGCAAGGGGCTGGTCGAGCGGGCGCTGCGGGCGCGGCGGCGCCGGCCGATGTTCATGGTCGATCTCGCGGTGCCACGCGACATCGAGCCCGAGGTCGCGGAGCTCGACGATGTCTTTCTCTACACCGTCGACGACCTCGGGCAGATCGTGAGCGCGAATCTCGATACTCGGCGCTCGGCGGTAGCGCAGGCGGAAGCGATCATCGATTCGCAGGTCGGGCAGTTCATGCACTGGCTGCGCGCGCGCGACAACGTGCCTCTCATCCGCGCATTGCGCTCGCGCGCCGATGCGGCGCGCCGTGAGGAGCTCGAGCGCGCTCTGCGGGCGCTTGGCCGCGGCGAGCCGCCCGCGGCGGTGCTCGAAGCGCTGTCGCAGGGGCTCGTCAACAAGCTGATGCATGCGCCCACCCAGGCGCTGCACGCCACGGCGGGCGACGAGCAGCGCGCGCTCGCCGAGCTCCTCGCGCGCCTCTATCGGGTGCAGTGAAGCCTTCGCTTCGCTCGAAGCTCGAGAGCATGGTCGCGCGCCGCGCCGAGCTCGAGCGCTCGCTCGCCGCCGAGGATGCGACACGCAATCTCGAGCAGTTTCGCAACGCTTCGCGCGAGCACGCCGAGGTCTCGTCCATCGTCGCGCTGTACGATGAATTTCGCCAGTCGGAGCGCGACGCCGAGGCGGCCCGCGAGATGGCGGGGGACGCGGAGATGCGCTCCTTCGCCGACGACGAGCTGAAGAGCGCGCGCTCGAAAATGGAACGCCTCGAAGCGGAATTGCAGAAAGCGCTTCTGCCCAAGGATCCGAACGACGAGAGGAATGTCTTCCTCGAGATCCGCGCCGGCACGGGCGGCGACGAATCCGGCCTCTTCGCCGGCGACCTCTTTCGCATGTACCTGCGCTATGCCGAGCGCCGGCGCTGGCAGGTCGAGCTGATCTCCGAGAGCCCGTCGGAGCTCGGCGGCTACAAGGAGGTGATCGCGCGCCTTGTCGGGCAGGGCGCGTACTCCAAGCTCAAATTCGAGTCGGGCGGCCATCGCGTGCAGCGCGTGCCGGAGACCGAGGCCCAGGGGCGAATTCATACCTCCGCCTGCACGGTCGCCGTCCTGCCCGAAGCGGACGAGATCAACGATGTGGTGCTCAATCCCGCCGAACTGCGTATCGACACCTTTCGCGCTTCCGGAGCGGGCGGCCAGCATGTCAACAAGACCGAGTCGGCGATCCGCGTGACCCATCTTCCGACCGGCATCGTCGTCGAGTGCCAGGATTCGCGCTCGCAGCACAAGAACCGCGAAAAGGCGCTCGGCGTCCTCGCTGCGCGCATCCGCGACAAGCAGCAGCGCGAGCAGCAGGCGAAGACTGCCTCGACGAGGAAACTCCTCATCGGCTCGGGCGATCGCTCCGAGCGAATTCGCACTTACAACTTCCCCCAGGGCCGCGTCACCGACCACCGGATCAATCTCACCCTCTACAAGATCGACCGCATCATGGACGGCGAGCTCGACGAGATCCTCGACGCGCTCGCGAGCGAGTTCCAGAGCGAGCTGCTGACCCAGCTCGCCGAAGAAGCGGCGTGAGCGTCATGTGACGATCGGCGAGGCGCTCGCGAAGAGCGCCCTCGATCCTCGAGAGGCGCGGATTCTCCTTGCGCACGCGAGCGGCTTCAGCGCCGCGAGCCTTGTGGCGTTCTCCGAGCGCCGACTCGCCCCTGAAGTGGCCGAGCGCTTCGCCGCATTTGCCGATCGCCGCCGCCGCGGCGAGCCGGTGGCCTACATCGTGGGCGAGAAAGAGTTCTACGGGCTCACGCTTACAGTGACGCCGGCCGTTCTCATCCCGAGGCCTGAGACGGAGCTTGTCGTCGAGCTTGCGCTCGAGCAAGCTTTCGCGACGGCGGCCGACCTCGGCACCGGCAGCGGCGCCATCGCGCTTGCGCTGAAGCACCACCGGCCGCACGCGCGCGTCGTCGGCGTCGAGGCTAGCGCGGCGGCACTGGAAGTGGCGCGGCGCAATGCCGTCCGTCTCGCTTTGCAGGTCGAATGGCGACACGGCCGATGGTGCGAGCCGCTCGCCGACGAGCGCTTCCAGCTCATCGTCAGTAATCCGCCGTACGTGGCCGAGGGCGATCCGCATCTCGCGGCGCTTGCGTACGAGCCGCAGGGCGCGCTCATCGCGGGGGGCGAGGGCCTCGAGGCCATTCGCGCCATCGTCCGCGAGGCGCCCGCCCATCTGGAGCGAGGCGGCTGGCTCTTGATCGAGCACGGACAGGGGCAGGAGTCGGCGGTGCGGCGCCTGCTCGAGCAGGCGGGGGTTGAAGAAGTGCGCTCGTGGCCCGATCTGGCCGGCATACCCCGGGTCTCGGGGGGTCGGCGGTAAAATAGACGCCATGGATATCCAACAGCGCATCAAGGAGCAGGTGACCGGCTCGCCGGTCGTCCTCTACATGAAAGGCACGCCACAAATGCCGCAATGCGGCTTTTCGGCGCTCGCCGTGCAGGTGCTGAACGCTTGCGGGGTGCATGAGTTCGCCGCCGTGAACGTCCTCGCCGACGCCGAGATCCGCCAGGGCATCAAGGAGTACGCCAACTGGCCGACGATCCCCCAGCTCTACGTCAACGGCGAATTCGTCGGCGGCTCGGACATCATCCGGGAGATGTACCAGTCGGGGGAGCTGCAAAAGCTGTTAGAGGGCGTCAGCCAGAAGGCGTAGCGCCGCTCTCACCTGCGCGAGATAGCCCGCGCCGAAGAGGTTGAGGTGGTTGAGCAGGTGGTAGAGGTTGTACAGGGGCTTACGGAGCTCGTAGCCGCGCTCTAGCGGCCAAGCCTCGTTGTAAGCCTCGTAAAACTCCGCCGGGAAGCCGCCGAAGAGCTCGGTCATCGCGAGGTCCGTTTCTCGATCGCCGTGGTACACCGCCGGATCGAAGAGGGCCGGTTCGCCGCCCGCGGTAAACGCCGCATTGCCGCTCCACAGGTCGCCGTGCACGAGGCACGGCGGCGGGTTATGGCCTTCGAGCACTCGCCATACGTCCGGCGCGTCTACGCGATGCCCATTTCCCCGCGCCAGGGCGAGTTGCGGCGCGAGGCGCCGATCGCGCCAGAATTCCATCCAGCTTTCGCATACGCTATTCGCCTGCGGCGTGCGGCCGATGTAGTTGTCGCGCGGCCAGCCATAAGCGTCGCCGCGCGCCCGGTGCATCGCCGCGAGCATGGCACCCATTGCCGCAAAATCGCCGCTGGAGCGAAGGTCCAGCCACTCGAGCAGCAAATAGGCATGGTCGGCCGCGATGCCGTGCGCGATCGGCGCGGGCGCTCGGCAGCCGGCCGCCCGCAGCGCGACGAGCCCGTCGGCTTCTGCCGCGAAGGCAGCGGCAAAGCCGGGCTCGTTAAGCTTGACGAATAGCGGCCGGCCGCCGCGCAGGGCTCGGTAGCAGCGATGAATGCAGCCGCCGTGTACCGGTGCGGCGGCGTAGAGGCCAAGCTCGCGAGCGAGCCGCGCGCTTATCACCCCAGGGTAAGTCGCGTGTTGGCGGCGTTCAGCCGCTCGACCAGAATGGCGATGAAGGCGCGATCGAACTTGCCGCGGCAGGAGACGCTCGCCTGTTCGAGATCGGCGACGCGTACGCGCAGGATGCGCGAAGCCGCCGCCGCCGTCACGGTCGCGCCTCGCTCGGGATTTTCCGGGGAAAGGTAGGCCATCTCGCCGAAGCATTCGCCGGGGCCGAGCACGGTGAGGAGCTTCTTGTTCTTCGTCACTCGCACCTCGCCTTCCATCAGGATGCAGAAGAACTCGCCGGGCTCGCCCTCGCGCAGCACCATGCTGGCCGGCGCTACGCGGCCCCACAGCGCGAGCTTGACCACCTCCCAGAGCTCCTGGTCGGTGAAGGCGCGAAAAAAACGCAGCGGCCGAAGGAGCGCAAACTTGTCGGCGTCGCCGAAGCTCTCGCGCGCGGGGTGGCCGAGTCCCGCGCGCAGCGCGTCGATCAGCTCGGCCGCGAATTCGTCCGCGCTGTGGTAGCGCTTCGCCGGTTCCTTGTGCATCGCGTGCCGGACGATGCGATCGAGCGAGCCCGGTACTTCCGCTCGCTCGGCCGACGGCGGCGTCGGATCGGACTGCGTGATCTGGTAGATCATGCTGTACTTGTTGGTACCGCGGAAAGGCAGCACACCGGTCAGCAATTGGTACATCACCACGCCGAGCGAATACAGGTCGGTGCGGTGGTCCACCAGCTCCTCGCGGATCTGCTCGGGCGACATGTAGGCCGGCGAACCCACGCCCGTGATTTGCGTCGTCTGCGCGCCGATGTTAAGCGCGAGCCCGAAGTCGCTGATGCGCACATCGGTGGGCGAGCTCGCATAGAGGATGTTGCCCGGCTTGATGTCCCGGTGCGTGACGCCTTGCATATGAGCATAAGCGAGCGCGCGCGTGCACTTGAAGACGATCTCCACCACCTGCTCGATGGCGAGCAGATTGTCGCGCGCGCAGAAATACTCGATCGCGCCGCCCGGCACGTATTCCATGACGATGTAGCCCGAATCCTCGCCGATGCCCGCGTCGTAGATCTGCGCGATGTGCGGATGCTCGAGCTTGCCGGCGAGCGACGCCTCGGTGAAAAAAAGCTTGCGAAAAAGCCGGCCGCGCGCCGGGTCGCGCAGGGCGTCGGGGAAGATGCGCTTCACCGCGACTTCGCGATTGCGAAAGGGGTCCTGGCAAAGGAATACCTCGGAGGTCGCGCCCTCTCCGAGCTTGCGCACGATCGGATAGTTTGCGACGCGGTCCAACTAGCGGGTCAGCCGTTTGCGCGCGCGGGCCGCGGCCTTGCGCACCTGCGCGGGCGCGGTGCCGCCCGGATGGCGGCGGGCCGCCACCGAGCCTTCAGGCGTGAGCGCGCCGCGCACGTCGGCGCCGATGCGCGGCGAGAAACGCCTAAGTGTCGCGAGCGGCAGGCGCGCGAGATCGCTGCCGCGGCGCTCGGCCTCGCGCACCGCGCGCGCCACCACTTCGTGAGCATCGCGGAAGGCAACACCTTTGCGTACCAGATAGTCGGCGAGATCGGTCGCGGTCGCGTGG
>JBHELS010000256.1:0-12745 GCA_046263015.1 Burkholderiales bacterium
GTGTGCGGCTCGGCGTCATCCCAGGCGAAATCGTGCGTATGCGCATGGTGCGCGTCATGCACGTGTGCGTGCGCATGGCTGAGCGGCTCGTGCACATGCTCGTGCTCGTGGCGCTCGCTCACGTGTAGCCAGACGCCGATCGCCATCAGCGCGCCGGCCGCCCAGAACGCCGGCCCGGCCGGCACACCGAAGATAGACAATGCTAGCGCCGCGCCGAAGAACGGCGCGACGGAGAAATAGGCGCTGGTGCGCGCCGTGCCGAGATCGCGCAGCGCCATGATGAAGAGGACGAGACTCACGCCGTAGCCGAGGAGCCCGATCACGCCCGCGAGGAACAGCGGGCTGGGCGGGGGCAGCCGGGCGCCGAGCGCAGCCGCAATGGCGAGATTGACGGCGCCGGCCGCGAGGCCTTTCAGCGCGGCGATCAATACCGGATCGCCGCCTGAAACGCGGCGCGTCAGGTTGTTGTCGAGCGCCCACGCGAGGCACGCGCCGGCGATGAGAAGCGGCCCGGCGAGGGCGTGCGCCTGCGGCAGTTGCTCCCACGACAGCACGACGCCGCCGCCGACGATCGCTGCCATGCCGGCGAAGACACGCCGGTCGACGTTTTCGCGAAATACCATCCAGGCAAGCGCTGCCGTGAGCACGGCTTCCAGGTTTAGGAGCAGCGTGGCGCTTGCAGCATCGGTGCGCGCGAGACCGTACATGAGAAGGGCGGGGCCGAGCACGCCGCCGGCGACGATCGCCGCCGCGAGCCACCGCCAATCGGCGATGGCGAGCGGCACGTCGCGCTCGGCGCGCCGGACCTTGCGCAACGCGTGCCAGGCGGCAAGGCCTATGCCGCTGCCGAGATAGAGCACGCCGGCGAGCGCGAGCGGATTGATCGCCCCGAGCAGCATCTTCGCGAGCGGCGTGCTCGCGCCGAAGAGCGCGGCTGACAGCATGGCGCAAGCGATGGCACGGCGGCGCATTGCATATGCTAGTGCCATCTTTTAGACACTGCCGCGACAGTACGGCGAGGAAAGCAGACTCCCCGCCTCACACACGCGCCAGCGTCCAAGCTCTGCTCTGACCCGGCGGCCGCGCCGGAAAGGAGCCACCATGAAGGAAGCCTGCATCGCCGCCGCGACCATTTTCGCGACGAGCGCCGCTTTCGCCGAAACGATTAACTTCGACAGCGACGCGCCAGGCTCGCTACCGGCCGCGTGGCGCCAAGGCGTTACGGGCAAGGGAAGCCGGCGCTGGGCGGTCAAGGCCGACCCTTCGGCGCCGAGCAAGCCGCATGTGCTCGAGCAGTCGGGCGGCGGTCCTTTCCCTGGTGCGTGCTGGCGAAAACCACCCTCGAGAACCGCTTCGTCGAAGTGAGCTTCAAGCCGATCGCCGGAAGCGAAGATCAGGCGGGCGGCGTCGCTGCGCGCCGAGTTCGCCGCCCGGCGCATCAAGCTGGCGCTCGATGGCAAGACGTATATCGAGCTCGAAGACCCGCACATCGGCGGCGCGGGCGCGGTCGGGCTCTGGACCAAGGCCGACAGCGTCACCGCCTTCGATAACTTCAGCTACGGCTCGCAACAGGCGGCGCGTAGCCGCGGTAGAGGAGATCGAAGATGCGCAGCGACTCGGCGAGGAGCGCATCGTCGTCTCTCGCCTTCTCGCGCGCGCCTTTCAGCATCGTCTCGACGCCTTTCGCTTCGGGCACCGGGATGCCGCCGGCGTCGAGGAAGTGCACCGCCGCGCCCAGGCGCCGCAGCGCCGGGTCGCGCGCGAGGCCGAAGCTCTCGGCGAGCACCTCGAATGTGACGAGACCGCGCGCATGCGTGAAATCGGCGCCGTCGAAGTCGAAGCCGATCGCCTGGCGCGGCCGCTCGCGCGGGGTCTTGAGCCATATGAACCTGGCATGCGGATCGATGTATCGCTTGATCAGCCAGGCGCTCGCCAGCCGATCGACCCAGGGCCGCTGGCGCGTCGCCCAGACGCGCCGGCGATAGCGGGCGGGCGAGAGCGGCTTCACTCGCCGGCGCGAGACGCGCGGCTCGCCGCTCGCATAGGCGGCCTGGTAGAGCTCGCGAAGCTCGGCCATTGCGCGCAGCGCCTGCTCTCTCGCGCGGCCGGGAAAGAAGTCGATCGCCGTGAGCTTGTCCAGCACCTTTTGCAATCTCGACACCGCGGTCAACGCCTTGCGGGCGCCCAGGCGCGCCAGCTCCTGCGTCAAGGCCTCGATCTTCTGCACCAGCGCGCCGTATTGCGTGCTGCGATCGAAGAGCTCCCGCACCCGCTCCTCGTCCGCGCCGAACGCGAGCGTGCCCGTCATGGCCTGACCGCCGGCTGCGCGGATCGCCGCTTGCAGCTTGCCAAGCGTCACAGCGTCGGGACGCCCTACCGGCAGCACGTAGACGCCGTCGCGCAATATGCCCCAGCCCCCGTCCTTGAGCGCACGCCAAACGCGCATGCGCAACGTCGCATGGCGGCTCGGTAGGCTGAGAATCAGCGTCTCGAATGTCATGTAGGAGTTATAACATTAAAGTATCTATCTATACAGAAAATTGTTGACGGCGCGTGTCGCCCGGCTTACGTTGCGCGGCGTAGGCGCTCACGCTGGGCGCTTAGCCGGGTCCTCGCAGACACCCGGTCCGAAAGACGCTTCGTCCAAGCGCTGCTCGATTTCCCGAAAGGGAAGGAGGGCATGTGAATACTCCAAGGATGCATCCGCTGACCGCCGTTGTCGTTGCCGTGATCGCCGCCTGTGGTCCCAGCGAGCCGCCCATGCAAACCGCGAGCGTCGCTGCGCAAGCTGCGCCGCTTTTGGATTCAACGTCACGAATCCGCAACGATGCGGCGCGCCATCGCGTCTGGTCGCTGACCCAGGCCGGCCTGGCGTTGCGCGATGTCGCAACCGCCGAGTCGCGGGTGGTCGCGCTGCCGAACTGGCATTGGGCGCACGTCGACTATGGCGGCTGCCTGCCCGATGTCGCGCTCGGACCGCGTGGCGAAGTCGTGGTGACGAGCAACGTCATACCGACCTTATGGCGTGTAGATCCGCAGACTCTCCAGGTCACCGAGCACCGCCTGTCGCTCAACGCCGATCACGACAAGGACGTGGGCTTCACTGGTCTCGTGTACTCCGCCCAGGACGACGCCTACTTCGCCGTCAGCGCCGCGCACGGCACGCTATGGCGCATCGATCCGCTGCTGCGCAAGGCGCAAAAGGTAGTCTTGGCGGAGCCGCTGCGCGGCGCGTGCGCAGTCGAGCTGCGCGCGGACGTGCGGCGCACGGCGCGTATGGCACGTCTTTGCGTGCGCTCGGCGGGCGAGGCCTGGCATGTGGTGATAGCGCCGGATCAACGTTCCGCTTACCTACGAGGCGACCGATGCGCCGTCGGCGCCGCGGCTACTTCAGTAGCCTCGGCGTCGCCGGGGCGCGGCATGGATATCCCTAACTAAGGAGGAGTTATGCGCTACGCAATCAAACCAATTTTTTGTCGCCCCTGGACCCTGAGCGGCCTGTCGCTCAAGCTGATCGAAAGCCACTATGAGAACAACTATGGCGGTGCGCTGCGGCGGCTGAACGCCATTAGCGAGCAGCTCGAATCGCTCGATTTCGCGACGGCACCTGGCTACGTCGTGAACGGCCTCAAGCGCGAAGAGCTGGTGGCGCTCAACTCGATGCTGCTGCACGAGCTGTACTTTGCCAGCCTCGGTGGCGATGGACAGCCGCTCAAAGCGATGGCCGAGGTGCTGGCGCGGGACTTCGGTTCGCTCGATCGTTGGCGCGCCGAATTTCGCGCCATGGGCTATGCGCTCGGCGGCGGCTCGGGCTGGGTGCTCCTGACCTACGTGCCGCGCGACGGCCGGCTCGTCAACCAATACGCCGCCGAGCATACGCAGGCGATCGCGAGCGGTGTTCCGATTCTCGCTCTGGACATGTACGAGCACGCCTACCATATGGATTTCGGCGCCAACGCGAAAGCCTATGTCGATACATTCCTGCGCAACGTCGAATGGCCGGCGCTTCGTAAGCGCTATGAGGACGCGCGCGCGGTGCCGGCACCGCGGCCGCTCGTGCAGGAGGAATTCGGCGACACGCCGGGCGTTGATGTCGAAGACGTGAAGCAGCTGATCGCCGCCGGACAGCCGGTGCAGGTGATCGACGTGCGGCCGCGGCATTTCGTATCGCGCCAGCAGGAGATCGCCGACGGCGTCCGCTGGCGCGACCCGGAGCAGCTCAAGGACTGGATCGGTGAGCTCTCCAAGTCCGAGCCGGTCGTCGTGTATTGCGCCTACGGCTTCCACGTCGGCTGCAAGACCGCAATCGCGCTGCGCGAGGCAGGCTACGACGCGCGCTACATGAAAGGCGGGCACTCCGCCTGGAAGGCGAGCGGCGGCCCGTTGCGGATGCAGCCGTGATCCAGCGCGTCCTCGCCGCCCGGGCGCTGCGCTCCTTAGCCGACGGCTTCATCGCGGTGGTGCTGCCGGCGTACCTGCTCGCGCTCGGGCTGGGGCAGCTCGAAGTCGGTGTCATCAGCACGGCGACGTTGCTTGGCTCGGCGCTCGCGACGCTCGCGATCGGGCGGTGGGGAAACCGCTTCTCGATCCGGCGGCTGCTCCTCGCCGCGGCGCTGCTGATGGCGGCGACCGGGCTCGGCTTCGCCGGCTTCTCGTCGTTCTGGCCGCTGCTGGTCGTCGCCTTCGTTGGCACGCTCAATCCCTCGAGCGGCGACGCGAGCATCTTCATGCCGCTCGATCACACAATGCTCGCGAACGCCGCCGACCGGACGGGCGTCTTCACGCGCTACAGCTTCATCGGTGCCATGGCGGGCGCCGTGGGGGCGTTGGCAGCGGCGCTGCCCGACGCGCTCGGCGCCCACCTGGCAATGGTCGATGCGCTGCGGCTCATGTTCGTCCTCTACGCCGCGGCCGGCATCGCGGCCTGGGCGCTGTATCTGCGGCTGCCGCAAGTCAGAGCAGGCGAGCAGCAGCCGGTGGCGCCGCTCGGTCCTTCGCGCGGCATCGTCTGCCGGCTCGCCGCGCTCTTCAGCATCGATGCATTCGCCGGTGGCCTAGTTCTCAATTCGCTGCTCGCGCTGTGGCTATTCGAGCGCTACGGCATGTCGCTCGCCGCGGCGGCCGCGTTCTTTTTCTGGACCGGGCTTCTCGGCGCCTGCTCGCAGCTCGCCGCCGCGCCGCTTGCTCGCCGCATTGGGATGGTCAACACCATGGTGTTCACGCACATCCCATCGAGCCTGTTTCTCATCAGCGCGGCCCTCGCGACGCGGGTGGAGGTCGTGCTTGCCTGCCTGCTCGCACGTAGCCTCCTCTCGCAGATGGACGTCCCGGCGCGCGGCGCTTTCGTGATGACGGTGGTGACGCCGGCCGAGCGTCCGGCGGCGGCGAGCTTTACCGCCGTGCCGCGCAGCCTCGCTTCCGCCGTCAGCCCATCGATCACTGGCGCGCTGTTCGCCGCCGGCGCCATGGCGACGCCGCTCATAGCCTGCGGCGTGCTGAAAATCGTGTACGACCTCGCGCTCTACGCCGCCTTTCGCCGCGTGGAAGCCGAGCGGGCGGCCACGGCATGAAAGCGCTTCTCGCCCTCGCCGTGCTCATCTACTCGGGCGGCGCGCTCGCCTATCGGCCGTTCGAGGGGACCGACGCGGAGGTCGCGCATGCGGGTGAAGTGGAGATCGAGCTCGGCGCACTGCAATGGCTGCGTCAGGGCGGCAAGCGCTTCCTGCAGGCGCCGGCGGTGGTCGGGAACGTGGGCTTGTCGCGCGATCATGAGTTCGTCATCGAAGGGCGGCACGAGATCGCGCTTGACCGAGAGCCGGGCGAGCCGCGCTCGGCGCTCGTGGACAACGGTGCGTTCATTAAGCAGGTATTGCGCCGTGGCGTGCTGCAGGAGGCGAGCGGCCCCAGCGTCGCAACCGAGTACGGCGTGCTGCTTCCCTCGGTGCATGGCGAGCACGGCACCGGCTTCTCAATCGCCGGCATCGTATCGCAGCGCTGGCAGGCGGCCACGGTCCATCTCAACGCGGCGCTCGCGCGCACGCGCGAGCATGAGCCGGATCTCTTTCTCGGCACGATCCTCGAAGGACCGTTCGCCTGGCCGGTGCGGCCGGTCGCGGAAGTGTTCACGGAGCGTCCGCGCGACGGACCGCGGACGGATTCGGTGCTTATCGGCGCGATCTGGCGCCTGCGCGAGGGCCTGTCGTTCGACACGGGCGTGCGCTCGGCGCAGGTAGGCACCGAGGCGGTCCACGAGTTCCGGGTGGGTCTCACCTGGGCCTTCTCATTGAAAGGAGGCACGCCATGAAAACCGCTGCGATCAGCGTTTCCGACCTGCGCTCGAGGCTCGCACAGTCGAGCGCGCTCATCGTGATCGATGTGCGGCGCCGCTCTGCCTTTCGAGAGACCGACGCGATGATCGCCGGCGCGCTGCGACGCGAGCCGGAGGCGGTAGACGCGTGGACGAAGTCGCTGCCGCGCGCGAGCTCGGTGGTCGTGTACTGCATGCGCGGAGGCGAGGTGAGCCAGGGCGCCGCTGCAGCGCTCGCGCAGGCAGGCATTTCGGCGAGCTATCTTGAGGGCGGCTTCGAGGCCTGGTGCGCGACAGAGGGCCCGCTCGACCGCAAGCCGCACGACGCCGCGACTCGCTGGGTCACGCGCGAGCGGCCGAAGATCGACCGCATCGCCTGTCCATGGCTCATCGCGCGCTTCGTCGATGCGGATGCCGAGTTCCTTTACGTGCCGACGAAGGAGGTGTTGAGCGCCGCCAGGGAGCGCGACGCGGTGCCGTATGACATCCCGGATGTGCATTTCTCGCACGATGGCGAGCTGTGCAGCTTCGATGCGTTCGTCAAACATTACCGGCTTACCGATCCGGCGCTCAAGGAGCTTGCGACCATCGTGCGCGGCGCGGACACGGCGCGGCTCGCGCTCGCGCCGCAGGCACCGGGACTCGCCGCCCTGTCGCTCGGGCTCTCGCGCAACTTCCCGGACGACCATGAGATGCTCCGCCACGGCATGGTGATGTACGACGCGCTGTACACGTGGTGCAAGGACGGCAAGGACGAGGTGCATACATGGAGTCCACAGCCCTACCGCTGATGGCTGTCATCGGCGCCTTGACGCTCGCCGCTGGTCCGGCCGCCGCGCAAGCGCCGCTCGAGCTCCAAGCGACCATCGAGATGCCCGGCGTCAAAGGTCGCATCGATCACTTCGCCGTGGATATGAAGGGCCATCGCTTGTTCATCGCCGCGCTCGGCAACAACACCGTAGAAGTGCTGGACATCGCGGCGAACAAGCACGTGCGCAGCATCGCCGGGTTCGGTGAGCCGCAGGGAATCGCCTATGTGCAGGAGCTCGACCGGCTCTACGTCGCGAGCGGCACCGCGAACCGTGTCGACGTGCTGGATGGGCAATCGCTCAAGACGCTGCAGCGCATCTCCGGCATGGACGACGCTGACAACGTCCGCTTCGATGCCGCTGCGAAGGCGGTAATCGTCGGCTACGGCAAAGGGGCGCTGCGGCTCCTCGCCGCGGATACAGCGCTGCCGCTCGGCGAGATCCGGCTCGCCGGCCACCCGGAGTCCTTCCAGCTCGAGGCGAGCGGCTCACGCATTTTCGTGAACGTGCCCACCGCGCACCAGGTCGCGGTGGTCGACCGCATGACGCGCACCGTGCTCGCCACCTGGCCGGTCACCGCGAGCCGCAATTTCCCAATGGCGCTGGACGAGAAGGGCAGGCGCCTTTTCGTCGGCGCGCGCTCGCCGGCGCTTCTTCTAATCTACGACACCGATAGCGGCGCCAACGTCGCGAAGGTGCCGATTGGCGGCGACACGGACGATGTCTACTACGACGTCGAACGCGCGCGCATATATGTGATCTGCGGCGCAGGGCGCATCGACGTGCTTCGCCGGGACACACCCGATCGCTATACGCACGAAGCCTCCATCAAGAGCGCGCCAGGCGCGCGAACCGGCTTTTTCATGCCGCCGGAGCGCCACCTCTACGTCGCGGCGCCGGCCGCCGGTAGCACCACGGCGCGGGTGCTCGTCTATCGGGTCGAGTAGATGCGTTATTCGCTCTGGCATCTGGTGCGCTATATGTTGAAGCTCGGCGCGCTCGGGTTCGGCGGCCCGGTGGCGCTGGTCGGCTATATGCACCGCGATCTAGTCGAGGAACGCCAGTGGATCTCGGAGGCGGATTACAAGGAGGGCCTTACGCTCGCGCAGCTCATGCCGGGGCCGCTCGCCGCGCAGCTCGCGATCTATCTCGGCTATGTCGATTACGGCATCACGGGCGCGACGCTGGCGGGCCTGGCCTTCGTCCTGCCGTCATTCCTGATTGTCGTCGCGCTCGGCGCCGCATATGTCGCCTATGGCGGCCTCACTTGGATGCAAGCGGTGTTCTACGGCGTCGGTGCCGCCGTCATCGGCATCATCGCGATCAGCGCCTACAAGCTGACGACCAAGAGCATCGGCAAGAACAAGCTGCTATGGGCGATCTATTTGGCCGCCGCCTTGGTGACGATCATCACCGAGTCGGAGTCGGTGTGGGTCTTCCTGGTCTCGGGCGTTCTGGTCTGGCTCGTGAAGGCCCCCCCGCGCTGGCTACCGCGCAGCGGCAGCGCTCCCATGGTGGCGTTGCTGCCGGCGGCCAATTTGCTGCCCGCTGCATGCGCGCTTGGCGCGAGCGCGGACTGGTCGGTGCTCACGAAGATCGGGCTCTTCTTTGCGGAGGCGGGCGCCTTCGTGTTCGGCAGCGGCCTCGCGATCGTGCCGTTTCTCTATGGCGGTGTGGTGAACGAGTATCACTGGCTCACCGAGCGGCAGTTCGTCGACGCCGTCGCGGTAGCCATGATCACGCCCGGCCCGGTCGTGATCACCGTCGGTTTCATCGGCTACCTCGTGGCGGGTTTTTCCGGCGCGCTCGTCGCGGCGCTCGCAACGTTCCTGCCGTGCTATCTCTTCACGATCATTCCGGCGCCATACTTTCACAAGCACGGCAAGAAGCCGGCGATCGTCGCTTTTGTGGACGGGTGTACCGCGGCGGCGATCGGCACGATCGCGGGCGCGGTCGTTGTGCTTGGCAAACGCTCCATTACCGATGTGCCGACGGTCGTGATCCTAGCCGTAACGCTACTGCTGCTCTTTAAGGTCAGGAAGATTCCGGAGCCGGCGATCGTCGCCCTCGCGGCGCTGGTCGGTCTCGTGGTTTATCCGCTCGTCAAAGTCTGAGGAGATCTGCATGAAGTCAGTGTTACTAGTTGTGGCGTGCATCGCATTTACAGCCGGCGCGGCGTTCCCTGCCGACAGCGACTGGGATGCAGTCGCCAAAGCGCTCGGCAGACCGGGCACCGAAATGCCAGGCGGCGTATATCGCGTCGGCCTCGGGCGCAGCGACCTCACCGTGCTCGTCGACGGCGTGCAGGTCAAGCCGGCGCTCGCACTGGGCTCCTATCTCGCGTTTCAGAAGGCCGGCAAGGAAGCGATGGTGATGGGCGACCTCGTGCTGCTCGAGGAGGAAGTGAACCCGGTGATGAAGAAGTTGATCGAGCAGGGGATCGAGGTGACGGCGATCCATAACCATCTGCTGCGCGCGACACCGCCGATCATGTACATGCACTTCCATGGCCGCGGCGAGCCGGATGACCTCGCCACCGCTTTGCGCAGCGCGCTGGAGGTGAGCAAGACGCCACTCGAGGCGCCCGCGAAGGTTGCCGCGCAGCCGCCGATCGAGCTCGACACGGCGGCGATCGAGCGCACGCTTGGCGCGAAAGGCACGGCGAACGGCGGCGTCTACGCCTTCAACATCCCGCGTGCGCAGGCCATCAAGGAGCACGGCATGACACTTCCCATCGCCATGGGCACCGGCATCGTGATCAATTTCCAGCCTACCGGGACCGGCAAAGCGGCCATCACCGGTGACTTTGTGCTCCTCGGTCGCGAGGTGAACCCAGTGCTCAAGGCGCTACGCGACAACGGCATCGAGGTGACCGCGCTCCACAGCCACCTGCTGGCCGAGCAACCGCAGCTCTTCTTCATGCATTTCTGGGCGAACGACGATGCGCAGCAGCTCTCCCAAGGGCTGAAGGCTGGCCTGGACAAGGTGCAGCGCAAAAAGTGAGCGCGACTATCAAGCGGTTCAAACGGACGGCCGTCGATATTGGCTGACACACGCAGTTAGCCGGCGGCCGAAGCCGCAGACAGCGCCGGCGCCGGTTCAGGCGCCGGCGTGTTCGTACATCACTTGCCGATACGGACGAGCGTCACCTCGTTCGCCAAACTGTTCGCGAGCACCCAGTTGCCATCCGGTGTCACGTCCACGTTGCGCACGATGTTGCCACCGCCGGGGATCGTCCAGCTTTGGAACTTCTCGGTCTGCGGGTCGAAGCGCACGATGGTGTTGGGATGCGACTCCGACTCGCTATACCAGAGGACGCCTTTGATCGCCGAGATGCCGTAGGGCGCGGAGTTCGCTCCGCTCGGGGACTGCCATTCCTTCACTTCGCCGCTTTTCGGATCCAGGCGGCCGAGATAGCCGCGCGCATAGTCCGTGTACCAGACCATGTCATCGGGCGTGACGGCGATGCGCCGCGGCCTCGCGCCGGGGTCTGGCAGCTTGTACTCCTTGATCTCGAGCGTCTTCGGATGGACGCGGGCAACACTGTTGATGCCGAACTGCACGACGAACAGATTGCCCTTCGAGTCGAGCGCCATGCCGTACGGACGCGACTTGGCCGTTGGCGGCGTGAGCAGCTTGATCTCACCGCTCTTCGGATCCAGACGGCCGATGCGGTTGGCGTTCTGCACCGTGAACCAGAGGATGCCGGCCTTATCGAAAATCAGCGTGTGCGGGTCCTTGACCTCGGGGTCCGGCATCTTGTACTCGGTAACCTGGCCGGTCTTCGGATTGAGTTTGCCGATCAGAGCGGCGGTGTTACCCGTGTACCAGATGTTGCCGGCGCGGTCTTCCACCAGGCCGTGCGGCCCCGAGTGCGCGGTCTTCAGCGGATATTCCTTGATCGTGTGTGTCTTGGGATTGATGCGGCCGAGCACGTTCGCCATCTGGCCGGTGTACCAAAGCGAGCCGTCGCGCGCGGCCATCGGATCGTGCGGCCGTGATCCGGGGGTCGGCGCTTGCCAGGCTTGCATCGTGACCTTCATCGGACCCGGCACGACGACCGCTTCCGGCCGCCCGCGAACTGGATAAGTCTTGGCGAGGTATTCGACCACCCCGGGCAGCTTCTCCACTGGGACGGGCGCGCCGTGGTTGAGCATCATGCGCATTACCGTGTTCCAGCCATCCTCGGTATAGCCGGTGCCGACGCGCGCGTTAAGTGGGTGGCAGGTGTTGCAGGTGCCCTCGACGAATGCTTTCGCGTCGTTCGGCGTATCCTGCTGCGCGGCAACGGGCAAAGCGCTCGTAGCGAGCGCGACGGCAATCAGTGTCTTGGGGCTCAATTGCGGCTCCTCTTCCGTGTAATGAGCGAGAACGGCGATCGTATGCCGCGCCGTCCAATAGGTAAACTGCGCGTTGCAACAATCGAGGAGGAAGAGTGAAACACTGGCTCGTCGCGGCGCTTGCCGCGCTCGTTTCTTCACTCGCGGCGGCACAGAGCTTTCCGGACCGCCCGCTCAAGATCATCGTGCCGCTGCCCCCGGGCGGCTCGCCCGACACCATCGCGCGCACACTCGCGCAATATCTGCAAAGCACCTGGAACCAGCCGATCGTGGTGGAGAACCGCACCGGCGGCAGTCAGAACATCGGTGCCGACGCGGTCGCGAAGAGTCCGCCCGACGGCTACACGTGGCTCCTCGCACCGGACAACGTGTTCGTCATCAACCCTTACATTGCGAAGGCGACGTCGTTCGATCCGCTCACCGACCTCGCGCCGGTGACGGAAGTGGCGCGCATCCTTTTCCTGCTGGTCGTGCCGACGTCGCTGCCAGTGAATTCGGTGCAGGAGCTGATCGCGTACGCCAAGGCCCACCCGGGTGAGTTGAACTTCGGCTCTTCAGGCAATGGCAGTCCGCAGCGTCTCTCCGCGGAGCTCTTCCAACTCACGGCCGGCATCACGATGAATCACGTGCCCTACAAGGGTGCCGCGCCCGCCGTCGCCGACCTGCTTGCCGGCCGCATCCAGGTATGGATCGGGGCGGCGAATAGCCTGCTGCCGCATATCAAGGAGGGTAGGCTCAGGCTCCTCGCGAGTACGTCGCGAAATCGCGCGCCTACCCTCCCGGAGACACCCACAATCGCGGAGACGCTGCCCGGCTACGCCGTCGACACCTGGCTCGGCATCTTCATGCCGGCGAAGGTGCCTGCCGATATCGTGAAGAAAGTAAACGGCGAGATAGCGCGCGTTCTCGCGCTGCCGGAGGTCAAGGCGAAACTTGCGCCACAGGGCATCGAGCTCGGGACCAACTCGCCCGCGGACTTGGCGCGCGTGATTCGCGAGGACCACGCGAAGTGGGGCAAGGTGATCAAGGAGGCGAACATCCATGCCGAGTGAAAAGATTCTGCGCGACGTTCCCGCCCCCGTACCGGAGGCGCGCGAGCACTGGGGCAGCGATGCCATCGCGGCGATGCTGCGCGAGCTCGACATTCCCTATCTCGCGCTCAACCCCGGTGCGAGCTACCGCGGCCTGCACGATTCCATCGTCAATTACCTCGGCAACGAGCGGCCGCAGATGCTCCTCTGCCTGCATGAGGAATCGGCGGTCGCGATCGCGCATGGCTATGCGAAGGC
>JBHELS010000257.1:0-2819 GCA_046263015.1 Burkholderiales bacterium
GCGGCTCGCTTTTACTTCGACCGCGATGACCTGAAGGCCGCCAAGGCCCAGCTGCAATGGGTGGCCGAGCACGGCCGCACGGACGAGTACCGCGACCTTGCTCGGCTGCGCCTTGCGGCGGTGCTTCTCGACGAGAAAGCCTATGACGAGGCGCTCAAGCTCCTCGACGAGCCGCACGGCGCTGCGTATGACGCGCAATACGCGGCCCTCAAGGGCGACGTGCTCGTCGCAAAGAAGCAGACGGCGGAGGCGCGCAGCGCCTACCGCCTGGCGCTCGACAAGGCCGCGGGCGCGAGCGCCGCCTTCCGCGAAAGCGTGCGCATGCGCCTCGAGGCGCTCGGCGGATGAGGCGCGCGTTCGCGGTCGCGGCGCTCGCCGCCCTGCTGAGCGCCTGCTCGGGCGCGAGCGGCCCGAAGCCCGCCGAGCTGCCCCGGATCGAGCAATCGGCCAAGCTGCGCTCCGCCTGGACGGCGCGCGTGGGCGATGGCGATCGCTTCGTCTTCACGCCGGCGATCGCCGAGGGCTCGGTATTCACGGCGGCGCGCGACGGTACCGTGACGCGCCTCGACGCGGCGAGCGGGCGCACGCTCTGGCACGCCTCCGCGGGTACGCCGCTTTCGGCGGGCGCCGGCACGGACGGCGCGATCGTCGCGGTGGCGAACGAGGACGGCGAAGTGATCGCGCTCGACGCGCGAAGCGGCGCGCGGCGCTGGAGCGCGCGCGTCTCGAGCGAGGTGCTCGCCGCGCCGACCGTCGGCGCGGAGCTCGTCCTCGTGAGGAGCATCGATAATCGACTGTTCGCCTTCGGCGCCCAGGACGGTAAGCGCCGCTGGGTGTACCAGCGCGCGCCTTCCTCGCTCATCATCCGCTCACCGGCCGGCGTCACCATCCAGGGCGACACGGCGTTTGCCGGCTTCGCCGGCGGCCGCCTCGTCGCGGTGGCGCTCTCCAACGGCGCCGTTCGCTGGGAGGCGACCGTTTCCCTGCCGAAAGGCGGCACCGAGCTCGAGCGGGTCACCGACGTCGTCGGCGATCCGGCCGCGCAGGGGCGCGAAGTCTGCGCGGCGAGCTACCAGGGACGCATCGCCTGCTATGAGATGGCGAGCGGCCGCCAGGTGTGGGCGCGCGAGGTCTCCTCGCTCACCGGCGTGAGCCTCGATCCGCGTTACGCCTTCGTTGCCGACGACAAGGGCACGCTGCAAGCCTTCGACCGCACGAACGGGCGCTCCGTGTGGAAGCAGGACAAGCTCGCGAACCGGCAGCTCTCGCTGCCGCAGCCCTTCGGCGAGCTCGTCGCGGTCGGCGATCTCGAGGGATACGTGCATTTTCTCGCCCGCGACACGGGCGCTTTCGTCGCGCGCTATGACACGGGCAGCGGCAAGGTGAGCGCACCGCCGAAAGTCCTTCCGGGCGGCGTGGTGGTGCAGACGCAAAGCGGCACGGTGACTGCGCTTGCGATGTGAAGCCGATCCTCGCGATCGTCGGCCGACCGAACGTCGGCAAGTCGACCCTCTTTAACCGCCTGACCCGCAGTCGCGAGGCGATCGTGCACGATCTGCCTGGCGTCACGCGCGATCGTCATTACGGCGAAGGCCGCGCGGGCGAGCGGTCCTTCATCGCCATCGATACCGGCGGCTTCGAGCCGCGCGCCGGCGAAGGCCTCGCGCTCGAGATGGTGCGGCAAGCCGAGCAGGCGATCGCCGAAGCCGATGCCGTCATTTTCGTCGTCGATGCGCGCGCCGGCCTCACCGCCGCGGACCGCGACATCGCCGGGCGTCTGCGCCGCCATGCCAAGGTCTGGATCGCGGTGAACAAGGCCGAGGGCATGCAACCCGACACGGCGGTCGCCGAATTTCACGAGCTCGGCCTCGGCGCTCCGGCGCCGATCTCGGCCGCTCACGGCGAGGGCGTGCGTGAGCTCGTTGATGCGCTGCTCGAGCCATTTCCGCGCGAGGCGGAGCCCGACGAGGAAAAAGAGCGCGAGGTGCGCGTCGCCATCGTCGGCCGGCCCAATGTCGGCAAGTCGACGCTCATCAACGCGCTCGTCGGAGAAGAGCGCGTGATCGCCTTCGACCAGCCGGGCACGACGCGTGATCCGATCGAGGTGCCCTTCGAGCGCGCCGGGCGGCGCTACACGCTCATCGACACGGCGGGCGTGCGCCGCCGCGGCCGCACCGGTACGCCGCCCGAATATTTCTCCATCGTGAAAGCGCTGCAGGCGATCGAGGCGGCGAACGTCGCCGTTCTTCTCGTCGACGCGGCCGAAGGGGTGACGGAGCAGGACGCGCATGTCGCCGGCTACGTCCTCGAGCGCGGCCGAGCCGTGGTTCTCGGCGTCAACAAATGGGATGCCGCGAGCAAGGAGGCGCGCGCCCGGGTGAAGAACGAGCTCCAGTGGAAGCTCGGCTTCCTCGGCTTTGCGGAGGCGCATTACATCTCCGCCAAGGACGGTAAGGGCCTTGGCAATCTGATGCGCGCGGTCGATACGGCGCACGCGGCCGCCATGGCGCGGCTGCCGACGCCGAAGCTGACGCGCGCGCTGCGCGCCGCGGTCGAGCGCCAGGCGCCGCCGAGAAGCGGCCTCATTCGACCGAAGCTCCGCTACGCGCACCAGGGCGGCGTCAATCCGCCGCGCATCATCATCCACGGCAATGCGCTCGATCGCGTGCCCGCGTCCTATCAGCGCTATCTCGAAGGCTATTTCCGCGACGCCTTCAAGCTGGTCGGCACACCGCTCGCCATCGAATTTCGCACCGGCCGCAATCCGTATGCGAAAAAGGCGCGCTAGCGCCCCATGCCGCTCGCCTATCGGCTCGGCG
>JBHELS010000258.1:0-9926 GCA_046263015.1 Burkholderiales bacterium
GCCGAGGGTTTTGAGGCGCACGGCGGCGTGTACGAAGAAGCAGGTATCCCGCACCAGGCCCTGCGGCTAGCCCTGCAGTGAGAACTGGAAGTGAACCGTCTCCCCGTCGCTGCCATCGGGCGCGAAGCTGCGCTCGGCATAGCGCACGTCGGTGCCCGAGTGGAGGAGGACGCTCGAGCAGCGCGTGCCGTACTGCGGATTCACGATCTTCGCGCTCGCGAGGACGCTAAAGAGGGGCTCGACAGCCGCGGGGGTCTCGGCAATACGGCGCTTCACGTCTTGTACGTCGTCCGAATCGAGCAGCAGGTTGCCGAGCGCGTGGTGTCCGGCGTCGAGCCGCCGAGGAGCTCCGTTGCGGTTCGACATCCACCACAGTTCGCGCCCATCGCAGGCGACGAGGTTGAAGCCGCTATAGTGCCCGGCCCGCCCGGCCAGCTCCGCCATATACGCGCCGGCCCCGGTTTCGCCGCCGAGAAAACGGCTGACGAGCACCCCGCGCGACTCCTCAGCGGAGGGCTCGCGCGCGCCGCGGTAGTTGGTGACGGCCGCAAAGCGCCCGCTACGGCTAACGCCCATCCAGGTGCCCATCGCTTCGAGGTCGCGCCCCGCCAAGATCTCGGGCCGGTCGCGCCAGAAAGCCGCGGGGGCCGCGGGGCGCGCATGAAATTCGTCGCGGTTCGCGGCAACGATAAGCCGATGGTCCTGGTGCGTCTGCCAGCTAAGAATGATCAGGCACATACAAAACGCTCGAGGCGCCGCTGCACGCCGAGCTTCGCGCCCTCGCGCTCGAGAAGCGCTTCGAAGCGCGCCGTGTCCGTCACGTCCTCGTAGACCTCCATGTACGTTGCCGGATCGTCGCGCCGGTGCATCCAGCGGCCGCGAACGCCGCACTCACGCTCGAGGGCCGCAAAAAGCCGCTCGACGCCAGCGCGCAGCTCGGCGAGCCGCGCGAGATCGATCTTGTAGTAGACGTAGTAGTTCAGATCGGAACGACGGTGAGGAGCTCGGCGCCGTTTTCCGTCGGCGCGACATCGACCACCGTGCCGCCGTTGTAATCGGCACCCGGAGCAAGCGAGACGCCTGCCGGGGCGCGCGCGTGCACCATGCGGCGCTTCACCTGGCCGCGGTACTGAGCACGGGCGACAATTTCCTGCCCGGGGTAGCAGCCCTTGCGGAAGTCGACGCCGCCGAGCGTCTCGAAATTGACCATCTGCGGAACGAACCGATCTTGTGTCGCGCGGGTGATGAGCGGCCGGCCCGCGCGGATCTCCTGCAGCGTCCAATCCACTTCTCGCGCATCCGCGCTCTGGGTCATCTCCGCCTGCGGGCCGAGCTGGAGATATCGGCGGGGCGCCACGCGCACGGTGACGACGCTGCCGTTCCAAGCGACGTCCGGGCCGGAAATATCCGCATCCCAGATGCCGAACTGCGCGAAGCGCTCGCTCTCGTCGGCGATCTTTACCTTCGTGCGCAGCACGTACATCGCAAGGCGCTTCGCCACCGGCTCGGCAAGATCGCGCGCCAGCTGCAAGAGAAAACCGTCACGTGCAGGAACGACGAGAAACGTCGCGAGCAATCGCCCCTTCGCCGAGCACCAGCCGGCAAGCACCCAGCGATCTGCGGGGAGCTGCTCTATATCGTTCGTCAGCTGTGCGTGAAGAAATGCTCGCGCATCGGGACCTGTAACCGAGAGTAAGCCATAGCGGGTGAGACGTGCGCGCTGCATCGTAAAATGGACGCTCTCTACGCATTTTACCGCGCCGCATCCTGAAAACTTTTCTTGCGCTCGTCGTTCTCGTCGTGTTCGCCGGCGGCGGTTATTGCGCCTGGTACCTGAGCACGCCGCTTCGCATGGCGAGCGTGCCCGCCGATGTGGAAATTCCGGCCGGGGCTGGGTTTCGCACGGCGGTGGCGCAGCTCGAGCGCGCTGGGATCAAGGTGCGCCCGTACCAATTCGAGGCGCTCGCTCGCGCTGTCGGGCGCAGCCGCGACGTAAAGGCGGGCAACTACCTGATCACGCAGCCGCTCAATCCGCTCGATTTACTCGACAAGCTGACGCGGGGCGATGTCACGCAAGCGGAGATCCGATTGATCGAGGGCTGGACGTTCGCCCAGTTTCGCGCCGCGCTCGATACGAGCCCGGATCTGCGCCATGACAGCCAAGGACTCGAAGACACCGAGGTGCTGAAGCGCATTCAGGCGGTCGAACCGCATCCCGAGGGACTTTTTTTTCCAGACACGTACCTTTTCGCCCGCGGTTCTAGCGATCTGGCGGTACTGCGGCGCGCGTATCGGGCGATGCAGCGCCATTTGAAAGTGGAATGGGAGGCGAGGGCACCCAATATGCCTTATCGGCTCCCGTATGAGGCGCTCATCATGGCGTCGATCATCGAGAAGGAGACCGGCCGGGCCGACGAGCGCGAGCAGATCGGCGGCGTGCTCGTGAACCGTCTGCGCATCGGCATGCGGCTGCAAGTGGATCCGACGGTGATCTACGGCCTCGGCGTCACCTTCGACGGCAATCTGAAGAAGACCCACCTGCTCGAAGACGGCCCTTACAACACCTACACGCGCGCAGGACTGCCACCCACGCCCATAGCCATGCCGGGCCTCGCTTCGCTTCGCGCGGCCGTGCGCCCGGGGCAAACCAACGCGCTCTACTATGTCTCCCGAGGCGACGGCTCGAGCCACTTTTCGCGCACGATTGAAGAGCACAATCGGGCCGTGACCCGCTACCAACTCGGCGGCCGTCGTCCGTCGAAATGAAGTTCATTACGCTCGAAGGCGTCGACGGCGCCGGCAAATCAAGCCACATCGAGTTCATCGCCGATGCGGTCCGTACCAAGGCGCCGCACGTCATTGTCACGCGCGAGCCGGGCGGCACCGAGCTCGCCGAGCGGTTGCGGCAGACAATCCTCAGCGAGCCGATGACGCCGATCGTCGAGACGCTCCTCATCTTTGCCGCCCGCACCGACCATGTCGCGCGCGTTATCCGTCCTGCTCTGAAAACCGGCCAATGGGTGGTCTGCGACCGCTTTACCGATGCGACCATCGCCTATCAGAGCGCGGGCAAGGGCGTCGCTCGCGATCTCGTCCTGCGGCTTGCAGAAGCGGCGCACGCGGACGTGCAGCCCGACTGCACGCTCGTTTTCGACTGCCCATACGAGGTGGCCGCCGGGCGCTTGGCGAAGGCCGGCCGCACGCTCGATCGCTTCGAGCGGGAGGACCGGTCCTTCTATGAGCGGGTCCGCGCCGCTTATCTGGAGCTCGCACGAACCGAGCCGCGACGCATTCGCGTGATCGACGCCTCCGGTAGCGCTAGCGATGTGCGCGAGCACATCAAGCGAGCGCTCGAAGGCCTGTAATGCATCCGTGGAACGAGTCCGTCCTCGAGTCGCTGAAGAAAACACGCGAGCGGCTGCCGCATGCGCTCTTGATCCACGGCCCACGGGGCGTGGGCAAGCTCGCTCTCGCCGAACGCTTCGCCCAGTTCCTCCTATGCGAGCACGCCAGCCTCGGCGCCCGGCCTTGCGGGCAATGCGACGCCTGCCGTTGGTACCTGGCCGGTAACCACCCCGATTTCCGACGGGTCGAGCCCGAGGCGCTCGCGAAAACCCCGCTCGCCGAACCGGACGCGGAGGAGGGGGCCGAGGCGCCCGCCCGCCGCACGAAACAGCCTAGCCTCTTCATCACGGTCGATCAGGTCCGCGGCCTCGCCGACTTCCTGAACCTCGGCTCGCATCGCGGCGCGCTGCGCATTGCGCTTCTCCATCCAGCCGAGGATCTCTACCAGCCGAACGCCGCCAACGCCCTCCTAAAGAGCCTTGAGGAACCGCCGGCCGGCGCCATCTTTCTCCTCGTCTCGCATCGCCCTGCGCGCCTCCTTCCTACCGTGCGCAGCCGGTGCGTCGCCGTCCCGGTGCCGATTCCGCCTGCCGACCTCGCGCTTCGTTGGCTCTCATCGCGGGGCGTCGAAAACGCCGAGCGCTGGCTCGCCTTCGCTGGCGGCGCGCCTCTCCAGGCCGTGCAGTACGCCGAGGACGCCGCGCCTTGGGAGCGCCTCCTCAAATCGCCGCAAGCGGTCGACGATCGCGAAAGCCTCGAGGTGCTTGCCGAAGCATTGCAGAAAATCGCGTACGACCGCGTGTTTTCCGCCTTCGGCCTTCCGCCCAAATACCGAACAGGCACTGCGCCTGCCAGTCCGGCGAAGCTACGCCGCTGGATCGCCTATGCCCGGCAAATGGGGGAGAACCGGGTTCTGACGCGCCATCCGCTCAGCCCCAGGCTCTTCTCAGCAGACATGCTTGCCGCCATGCGTGATTTAACATAATACACATTGTGCCGCATCACCGCGTCGCCCCAACGGGTTAGCGACGATCAGCGACTGATTTATTCAGCGCCACGGCTTCACGGATTAGCGCCTTAAAAGAAGCCTCATCTATCTTTTCCCCTTCGCGCAAATCGATTGCGCGCCGGGCGTTCCCTTCAAGGCTTGAATTGAAAAGGCGCTTCGGATCCTTCAGCTTCGCGCCTTTTAAGAACGTCAGTTTCACGACGCTTTTGTAGGTTTCGCCCGTGCAGATTAATCCGTCATGCGACCAGACGGGAACGCCTCGCCATTTCCACTCCTCCACCACTTCGGGGTCCGCGGCCTTGATCAGACGGCGTAGCTTGGAAAGAGTCGCGCCGCGCCAATCTCCGAGCTCTTCTATCCTCGCGTCGATGAGGCGAGACGCCGACGCGCCTTGATCACCAGTCTTCTTCATGTCGGTCCTCGAGTGTGGTTTATCCCGTTCAGCGCGGCGGGATGCGCGCCGCCGGGCGTAGGATTCGGGGTCGTGACCTATAGCGTTAGGTCGATTCCGTAGGCCTTTGGTTCCAATAGCGATTTAAGCGGTCAAACGGCGGGGCGGTTCGGCCGCGTCGGATTGGATCAACACCGAAGCGTTACGCGGGGCGCCCCTTACCGTCGTACAACGTTGGGACTAGTTCAGGCCCTGTTTCGGAGGCAGCGGAAAGCGCGCCACCGGAATGCCTTCGTCGATGAGGTCCTGATGTTCGTCATCGGTCGCTTGGCCTCGGATGGCGCGCTCCGGGCTGCGGCGATAGAAGATGTCGCGCGCCTCGGTCGGGAAGTTTTTCCCCACGTCCTCGGTCTTCGTGAGCAGATGGTCGAGCATGCGCGAATAAAGCATCTGCGCGATCGCGAACGGGTCCTTGCCTTCCATGTCAGGCGTTTTGCCGGGCGTCGGGGCCGGCAAGGGCTTGGGCGCCTCAGCGCCGAGGTTGGCACGGGTCGCAGACGGTACCCGCTTCACGTCGGCGGACGCGCAACTCGGGCAACTGAGGAGCTCACGCTCCTGCTGCGAGGCGAAGTCGGCCGCCGAGTTGAACCATCCCTCGAAGCGATGTCCCGCGCCACAAAGCAGGTCGAAAACAATCATTTAGGGTGATTCTACAATGCAGCCATGGGCAGATACCGTGAGAACGGTGACGCGCTCGCACGGCTGATCGAGCCGGACCGCGTCCATCGCGACGTCTACACCGATCCGGAGATTTTCCAGCTGGAGATGGAGAGGCTCTGGTCGCGGACCTGGATCTATGTCGGCCATACGAGCCAGGTGCCAAACCCTGGCGACTTCGTCACCCTCGACGTCGCGGCGAAGCCCGTGATCATGGTGCGCCATACCGATGGCAGCGTCCGCCTGCTCATGAACCGCTGCGCGCACAAGGGCACCAAGGTGGTCGGCGACTTCGCCGGCAACACCGGCAAGACCTTCCGCTGCCCGTACCACGCCTGGACCTATCGCACGGACGGCTCGCTGATCAATATCCCGCTGAAGCAGGGCTACGACGGCACGGCGCTCCACAGCACGGAGGCGGCGGGCGGCCTAACGCCGCTCCACCTCGAGATTTACCGCGGGTTCGTATTTGCCCGGCTGGCGAACGAGGGGATGGGATTTCGCGAGTATTTCGGCGAATCACTCTCCTCCATCGATAACTTGGCGGACCGCTCACCCGACGGCGAGCTCGAGCTGACTGGCGGTTGTCTGCGGTTTCTGCACAACTGCAACTGGAAGATGTTCGTCGAGAACCTGAATGACACGATGCACCCGATGATCGCGCACGCGTCCTCGGCCGGCGTCGCGAAAAAGCTCTGGGAAGGAAAGCCCGCCGATCAGCCGAAGCCCATGGCGATCGAGCAGATCGTGCCGTTCGCAGCCGATTACAAGTTCTTCGACGACATGGGCGTGCGCGTATACAGCCATGGCCATGGCTTTTCCGGCGTCAACTTCTCGATCCATTCGTCGTATTCCAGCGTGCCGGAGTACGAAGCGGCGATGAAGCGCGCCTACGGCGAAGAGCGAGCGCGCCAGATTCTCGGCACCGTGCGGCACAACACCGTTTACTACCCTAGCCTCACCATCAAGGGAGCAATCCAGTCGATACGCGTCGCCCGGCCCCTCGCCGCGGACAAGACGTTGATTGAGTCCTGGACGTTCCGGCTGAAGGGCGCGCCGGATGCCGTCCTCGAGCGCACCATCACGTATAACCGGCTCATCAACTCGCCGATGTCTGTGGTCGGCCACGATGACCTGCATTGCTACCGGGCGATCCAGGAGGGGCTCGCAGCCTCCGGGAACGATTGGGTGAGCCTGCATCGCAATTTCGACCCTAAGGAAGCCGAGGCGCCTGAGCTCACCTGCAACGGCACGAGCGACGTGTCGATGCGCAACCAGTTTCGCGCTTGGCGCAAATTCATGGCGGCGGTATGAGCGCCCGTCCGACGATTGCCGACATCGTGCGGTTCGTGAAGCACGAGGCAAGGTTGATCGACGAGAAGCGCTTTGACGACTGGTACGACCTCTTCACCGACGATTCGCACTACTGGGTGCCGGCGGTGCACGGGCAGACGGATCCGCTCCTCCAGAATTCGCTCGCTTACGAAGACAAGCTGCTCCTCAAACTGCGGATCGAACGGCTGAAGAGTCCGCTCGCGTACTCGCAGCGGCCCGCGAGCCGCTGTCTGCATGTGCTGCAGGAGTCGGACATCGAACGAGCGGATCACGAAGGCGGCGAGTACCTCACGCGCACACCGTTCATCTATACCGAGACCCGGGTGGACGAATCGCAGCGCTACGCCGCCACCGCCTGGCATACGCTCGTCTGGTCGCAGGATCGCCTGCGCATAAGGCTCAAGCGGGTCGATATCCTCAACTGCGACGCGATGCTGCCGTCGATACAGCTCTTCCTCTGAAGTCCCTGTCCCCGAATTGTGCTGTCGTCACCGGCGCGAGCGCCGGGATCGGCCGCGCGGTCGCGGAACGCATGCTCGCGAGCGGATACGAGGTGATTTCCGTCGATGTGCAGCCGCCGACGCTCAAGGTGAAGCATGTCCAGGTCGATCTCACCGAAGCGAAGGCAACTGCCGAAGCGGCGGCCGAGATCGCGCGCTCGCACGCGGTGACGACGCTCGTTCACAACGCGGGCGTGATCCGCCCTGCTCTGCTTCAGGACGTCAAGCTCGACGATTTCCAGGCGCTCGCGAATTTGCATTTGTCGGCGGCGATCACGCTCGCGCAGGCGGTGCTGCCGGCGATGCAGGCGGCGAGCTACGGGCGGATCGTGCTCGTCTCCTCGCGCGCGGTGCTCGGCCTTCCCACGCGCACGTCCTACGCGGCCACCAAGGCGGGGATGCTAGGTCTCGCGCGCACCTGGGCGCTCGAGCTCGCACCGCAGGGCATCACCGTGAACGTCGTGGCGCCGGGGCCGATACGCACGGCGAACTTTTATAGCGTGATTCCGGAGGGCAGCCCGCAGCTCGAGCGCGTCGCACAGGCGATCCCGGTGAAGCGCCTAGGCGAGGTCGACGACGTCGCGCGCGCCGTGCTCTTTTTCGCCGACCGCGACGCCGGCTTCGTCACCGGACAAGTGCTGTACGTTTGCGGGGGCACGAGCGTTGGAACGCTGACCCTGTAATGCATCCACCAGCCTGAGCTGCGCCGGCAGGCAAATGCGGCGCAAGTCGTAGCGTTGCACCACCGTCTGGCGGGCGCGCTCGCGAAGGTCCGCAAGGTCGCTCTGGCGGGAAAGCGCATCGTCCACGCGCTCTGCGATAGCGGCCGCAGAGAAGAAGTCGACCAGGAGGCCGTTATGCCCATCGCGGATCACCTCCTCTACCGGCGGCGTCCGGGACGCGACCACCAGACAGCCGGCCGACATCGCTTCAAGGAGCGACCACGAGAGCACGAACGGATAGGTGAGATAGACGTGCACGGCCGAGCGGCGGAGGAGCGAGACGTACTCGCCGTACGGGATGCGGCCGCGGAATTCGACCCGCGAAAGATCGATCTTCGCACCGAGCTCGGCGAGTAGTCGTTGACGGTAGGTTTGCCCGGCCGGCAGGCGCGGCGAGTAGCTCACCTCGTCGCCGCCGACGATGATGATGCGCGCCTTCGGCCGCCGGCGCTGGATTTCCGGGATGGCGCGCATGAAGCTATGGAAGCCGCGGTAAGGCTCGAGGTTACGAGCGACGTAAGTGATGAGCTCGGGCTCGCGCTCGCCGGCAGGAGCGACTGCGTCCGTATCGATGCCGTCGTGGACGACCGCGATGCCACGGCGATAGGTGAGCGGGAACTGCCGCTGCTGCCAGAGCGTGGGCGCCATGCCGGCATCGCTCCCAGCGAGCGACATGAGAAGCGGCGAATTCATGACGCGCACGCGCAGCATCTTTTCCGGTGTGACAGGGTACTCGGGGTCGAAGCCGAGGTCCGCGCCGTGCGCGCGATAGAAGAATTCGCAATAGAGAAGGACGCGCGCTTCGGGAAAGATGTCCTTCAGAAAGAGCGCTTCGCCCCACCCAAGGTGGGTGAAGATGACGTCGGGCCGAAAACCGGCACGGCGCAAGTTGTCAGCGCCGGCAGCGACGCGCCGCCCGCGCTCGATCGCCCGGACGACCGGCGTACTGAAGCCACCAGGCGGCGGCGTGGCCGGCATTTCGTAGCCGAAGAGCTTCACCCCGGGTATGCGCGCCGTCTTGGCGATATTGGCCCTTTCGCCGACGGCGACCACCTCGTGGCCGCGTTGCGCGTAGTGCGCGGCGATGTGACGGTACTGGCCGGGAAAATTCTGGTGGACGAAAAGGAGGCGCATCAAACGGGCTCGCGCATGGCGCGCCGCAGGAACGCCGTCACCGGCGCGAGCAGGTAGTCGAGCGCGGTGCGGGTGTCGGTGCGGATGAAGACTTCGGCGGGCATGCCGGCCTGCATCTTCAGATCGCCGAGCGAGCCCGGCGCCACCTCGATGTGCGCGACGTAGTAGGCGCTGTTGGTTTGCGTGTCGACAAGGCGGTCGCCCGAGACGTAGCTCACGTGGCCGTTGACGAGCGGCGTCGTGCGTTGCTTGTAGGCGGTGAGCCGGATATCGGCCTCATAGCCCGCGCGCACGTGGTTGATGTCTTCCGGGCGAATGCGGGCCTCGACGATCAGCGTTTTATCGGCGGGCACGATTTACATCAGCACCTCACGTGGACCGACCACGGCGCCGGCGGTAAAGACCTTCAGGTTCACGACTTCGCCCGCGATCGGCGCGACGACCTGCTGCCGTTGCGCAGCGTCGCGAGATGGGCGAAGCCGCTCCTCGACGTCGAAGATCTTCGCCGTCGCGTCCTTCAAATCGTCCACGGCGGTCTGCTTGTACGTGTTCTGGGCGGTGACGATGCGAAGCTCGAGCTCGCCCGCCTTTTGCCGTGTGCGCGAAAGCTCCGCGCGGTGTTCGCTGTGGCGCGCCTCGTACTCGGCAACGGCGCGCTGCAGCGTAAGCACCCGCGTCTTCTGCACGTAGTTCTGGCGCAGAAGCTCCTCGTTCGCCTGTAGCTCTTCCTTCTGCAGGCCAAGCGCCCGATCCTCGGCCGCGATCTGCTCGAC
>JBHELS010000259.1:0-4371 GCA_046263015.1 Burkholderiales bacterium
ACTCGTGTGCCTGCTCTCGGGCCGCGCGGGCTTCGTGTTCGAAAGCTCCGAACGCGCGGTCGAGCTGCGCCAACCGGGCGAGTTCGCCGTCGTGCCGAAAGGTCTCTGGCACACGGCGAAAACCGACGTGCCCACCAAGATGCTCTTCATCACGCCGGAGCACAAGCCCTTTGGCTGAGGTGACGCGCGCCAGGGTCGAAGACTTTCTCTACCACGAGGCGGCGCTTCTCGATGCGTGGCGGCTCGATGAGTGGCTCGCGCTCTTCACCGAAGATGCGACCTACCGCATCCCCTCGAACGATGCGCCCGGGTCGGATCCGAAGAGCGCGCTCTTCACGGTTGCCGACGATATCCGGCGCATTCGCGCACGGGTCGCGCGCCTCAAGGATCCGCATGCCCACGCGGAATTTCCGCGCTCGCGCACTCGCCGGCTGATCTCCAACGTGCGCATCGTCGAGCGCTCGCCCCTCGCCGTAGAAGCGAACTTCGTCGTCTATCGCTTCCGTGCCAATGACGATGTTCGTCAATACGTCGGTCGCTACCGCTACACGCTCGAGGAGCACGACGGCGAGCTCATGATCAAGGCGCGCGACGCCATCCTCGATGCGATGGAGCTCGCGTCCCTCGGCACCATCAGCTTCATCCTTTAGCGGCGATGGCAAAGAAGCGCGATGGCCGCGTCATACGGGTGGGCGTGATCTCCGATACCCATGGACTGCTTCGACCGGAAGCATTGCGCTTGCTGCGCGGCGCGGCGCACATCGTCCACGCCGGCGACATCGGCGATCCGACGATTCTCGACGAGCTCAGCAAGCTCGCGCCGGTGACCGCAGTGCGCGGCAATAATGATCGCGAGCGCTGGGCACGCGCGGTGCCGGAGCGGGCCGAGCTCAAGGTGGGCGCCGTGGCAATGTATGTGCTGCACAACCTGGCCGAGCTCGAGATCGATCCCGCCGGTCGATACCGCGTGGTCATTGCCGGCCATTCGCACAAGCCGCTGATCGAGGAGCGTGACGGTGTCCTGTACGTGAATCCAGGCAGCGCCGGTCCGCCGCGCTTTTCGCTGCCGATCGCGCTGGGCGAGCTTCGCGTCGCCGGCGCGAGCGTTCGAGCGATGATCCGAAACCTGCAGACAAAATGAGCCGCGAGCGGCTCGCGCTCGTTACCGGGACGAGCTCAGGCATCGGCGAGGCGGTTGCACGGGCGTTGCTCGGCCGCCGGTGGCAAGTGATCGGGGTCGCGCGGCGGGCGCCGACGATCGAAGGCCGCTATCGGCACTTGGCGCTCGACCTCGCGGATGCGAGTACTGCCGCGCCGACCATCGAACGCGCGCTCGCCGGGGCGTTTGCCGAGCGGGGCTGGGAACGAATTGGGCTCATCAACAATGCGGCGACCGCGTTGCCGGGCCGCGTGCGCGACCTTGAGGCTGCCGAGCTCGCGCGCGCGTTCACCCTGGACATCGCCATGCCGCTCTGGCTGATGGGCCTCGTGCTCCGCCTTAAGCCAGCGGCGACGCTTGCGCGGGTGGTGAACATCTCCTCCGGTGCGGCGCACCGAGCGGTCCCCGGCCTCGCCGCTTATTGCGCCGCGAAGGCCGCGCTGCGCATGGCCGGCATGGCGGTGGCTAGCGAGCTCGAGGAAGGCATGGCGCTCTTCAGCTACGAGCCGGGCGTGGTCGACACCGAGATGCAGCGAACAGTACGGGAGATGCCGCCAAAGGCATTCCCCTCGAGCAGCCTCTTTCGCCAATATCACGCCGAAGGCCGGCTCGTGTCGCCCGAGCTGCCGGCGGCGGACATCGTAGAATTCCTCGAGAGCGAAGGCGACGAGCGCTTCCTGGAACGACGACGAAATTGAAGGTGAACCGATGCTCGAGTTGAGACCGAACTGCGAACACTGCAACAAGTCGCTGCCGCCCGAGGCGCTCGAGGCGCGCATCTGCAGCTTCGAGTGCACCTTTTGCGCGACCTGCGTAGAGTTGCTATCGAACGTATGCCCGAACTGCGGCGGCGGCTTCGCCCCGCGGCCTGTCCGGCCGTCGCGCAACTGGAAGGGCGGTCATTACCTGGGTGACTACGCGGCGAGCAAGAGCCGCAAGCACCGGCCTGTCGACCTCGCCGCGCATGCCCGCTTCGCCGCCGCGATCAAAGAGCTGTCTCCGGAAAGGCGCTAGACCATGGGACCTGAGACGCAAGCCTTCCTTACGAACTGCTGGTACGTGGCGGCGTGGGACTATGAGCTGATCGACGGGAAGCTCCTTGCGCGCACCATCCTCGAAAAGCCGGTGGTGCTCTATCGCGGCGACAGCGGCCGCGTCGTCGCGCTCGACAACCGCTGCTGCCACCGCGGCGCGAAGCTCTCCAACGGGCGGCGCGAGGGCGACGATCTGCGCTGCATGTATCACGGCCTGAAATTCAACCCGCTCGGCAAATGCATCCAGATTCCCGGCCAGGACAACATTCCGAAGAATCTCGGCGTGCGCAGCTATCCGATCGTCGAGAAGCAGCGGCTGATCTGGATCTGGATGGGGGATCCGGCGAAGGCCGATCCCTCGATGATCCTCGACTTCAACTATCTCTCGGATCCGAACTGGCGCGGCAAGCCGGATTACATGCACTACGAGGCGAACTATCTCCTGATCGTCGACAACCTGTCGGATTTCGCCCATCTCGCGTTCGTGCACACAAAGACGCTCGGCGGTTCCGAGGAGTATGCGTACAAGTCGAAGCCGACCGCCATCGAGCGCCTCGAGGACGGCTTTCGCGTGGAGCGCTGGCACATGGACGCCGATGCGCCGCCTTTCCACGCGAAAGTGGTGCGCGACGCCGGGCGGGTCGATCGGAGAAACGTTGCGCGCATGTACGTGCCGGGCATCTTCTTCATGGAGACGCTCTTTTCACCCGCCGGCACGGGCGCGGAAAAGGGCAATCTGCAGGCGGCGAAGCAGTATCGCAACTGCCAGTTCTTCACCCCGGAGACCCGGCGCTCGACGCATTTCTTCTGGGATTACCTGCACGACTACGAGCTGAACGACCCGAGCATCGCGCTCTCACTCAATAGGAGCATGATCGACGGCTTCATGGAGGACAAGTTCATCATCGAGGGTCAGCAGGAGATGCTCGATGCCGATCCGAACTTCAAGATGAACGCGATCGTCGCCGACGCGCCGCTCGCGCATTTCCGCCGCACGCTCGGCAAGCGGATCGACGCCGAGCGCGCCGCGCTCGAGCCGGCCGCCGCGTGAGCGCAATTCCGGGACGGAGCCCGAACTGCATCGCGTTGCTCGGCGTCTGCGCGGCGCTCGCCGGTTGCACCGGGTCCGGGCGCTGGGACCCGCACGCGCCGCGCACCGTGACGGCGAGCGAGCAGGGCGGGCAGGTGGTAGTGCAGCACGGTGACCGGCTGCGCCTGCCGCTCGCGAGCGATCCGGCCGGCGCGTACGAATGGCGGCTCGTCGAGCCGCCGGTGCGCATGGTCGTGGCGGAAGGGCCGCCCGGAGAGCAGGGGATCAATCTGACGCCCGTGAGAACGGGCGAGGAGCAACTGCGCCTGGAGTACCGCCCTGTCGCGAGCGAGGGGCCCGCGCAGCGCTCCGTGTCCTACGATGTCACGGTGCTCGAGCAAAGCGGCGTGCTCGCGCGCATTCGCTCGCTCTTTACTCGCAAGCGCTCCTAGTTCGTTGTGGTGATGCGCGCGCCTTGCACAAGGTCCGCGAGCTTCTTCATATCGCGCTCGAGGAGGGCGCGCAACTCCGCCGGCGAGCAGCCGTCGGGCTCGGCGCCGTCGGCGGCGACCCGCTCGACGAACTCCCGCCGCTTGATCGCGCGCTGCACGGCGGCGTGTAGCGTGCTTACGATGGACGCCGGCGTGTTCGCCGGCGCGAGCAGGCCGAAGTAGCCGATCGTCTCGAAGCCGGGCACACCGGCTTCGGCGACGGTGGGAAATTCCGGCAATACGCTCGAGCGCTTCGCGGAGGTGACGGCGAGCGCCTTGAGCTTGCCGCTCTTCGCAAGGTGCAGCGACGAGACGATGCTCGCGAACATGAGGTCCACCTGGCCGGCGAGCACATCGGCGAGGGCCGGCCCGGCGCCGCGGTAGACGATGTGGGTCATCTCGATGCCCGCAGCGCGCTTCAGGAGCTCACTCGTGAGATGCGCGGTGCTGCCGATGCCGCTCGAGGCGTAATTCAACTTTCCCGGATTCGCCTTCGCATAGGCGATCAGCTCGGCAACGCTGTTCACCGGCAGCGTCGAGCGCACGACGAGCAGGAATGGACCGGAGGCGACGTTCGTGATCGGCGCGAAATCGCGCAATGGATCGTAAGCGCCATTCTTCTCGAGCACCGCGTTCGAGGTGAAGCTCGACGAGGCG